>NZ_JBFAMM010000023.1:122144-122716 GCF_040656535.1 Streptomyces sp. NPDC049887
TAACCGCCCCCCCGTCCCCCCGCCCCGGTGGCACCGCGGGGGGGGCCCCCCCCGCCCGCCCCCCCCCCCACAGGCGTTCTCCATGACCGTGCCGAGCCGGGCTCGCAGGTGGGCCGTGGTGTCCGCCGGTGGCGGTGCGCGGGCGGCGGGCGGCGGTCGGACGGACGCGGCAGTCGGGGCCGGGGGCCGGGGCCGGGGGAAGGCCCCCGAACAGAACAGTCCCCGGTGGTCCGGACGATTTCCTGCGGACCGGTCGTCGCCGATCCCGCTGGTCCTCGCCCTTCTCGCCGGGGGCCTAGCCAGAGCCGAGGGGGTCACGCCCGTCGGCAAGACGTCTCTTCCGAGGGAGTGCGGCTCTCTGCGGTTTTCTGGTGTAAAGAACAGTTTCCTCCCGATTTGACGGAAGTCAAGGGTGGTCGGCGGCGGCCCCGGTCGGTGGGCGCCGGTGTGCCACCCGCCGCACCATGCCCTCCCGGCCTCCCGGCCTCCCGGCCTCCCGGCCTCCCGGCCTCCCGGCCTCCCGGCCTCCCGGCCTCCCGGCCTCCCGGCCTCCCGGCCTCCCGGCCTCCCGG
>NZ_JBFAMM010000023.1:122812-130261 GCF_040656535.1 Streptomyces sp. NPDC049887
ACGGCTCACCGTCCGTGACGAGCCGGACGGCGACCTCCTCGCAGAGTGACACGCGTTACTTCCGGCCACCCGTCGCGCATGCTTTCCGCACTCCGGGGCAGGCGATCCGCTCGCCAGTCCTTGCTGGTGAGAGACATAACGGGAATGGAAGGCCAAACGCGACGTGTCGGCACAACTGACCATCCACGTGGCCGGAGAATGGCGCAAAGCCGTCTCCGGCGCCACGCGCGAGATCCTCGACCCCGCCGACGCCACGCCCTTCGCGGTGGTGGCGGAAGGCGGGGCCGAGGACACCGACGCCGCGATCGCCGCCGCGCGCCAGGCGTTCGACGAGGGGGAGTGGCCCCGTACGCCGGTGGCCGAGCGGGCGGCGCTGCTGCGCCGGGTCGCCGGGCTGCTGGAGCGGGACCGCGAGGAACTCGGGCGCCTGGAGAGCCGCGACGCCGGCAAGACCGCGGAGGAGGGTCGCGTCGACGTCGACTGCGTCGCCGACGCCTTCCGCTACTTCGCCGACCTCGTCGTCAACGAGAACGGCCGCGTCGTGGACGCCGGCTCGCCGGACATCCACAGCGTGGTCGTGCACGAGCCGGTCGGCGTGTGCGGTCTGATCACGCCGTGGAACTACCCGCTGCTCCAGGCGAGCTGGAAGATCGCGCCCGCCCTGGCGGCAGGAAACACCTTCGTCGTCAAGCCGAGCGAGATCACCCCGCTGAGCACCGTCGCGCTGATCCGGCTCCTGTCGGAGGCCGGACTCCCGGACGGCGTCGCCAACCTCGTCACCGGACCCGGCGACCCGGTCGGCGCCCGCCTCGCGGAGCACCCCGACGTCGACCTCGTCTCCTTCACCGGCGGGCTCGCCAGCGGCACCAAGGTCATGCGGGCCGCCGCCGACAGCGTCAAGAAGGTCGCCCTGGAGCTCGGCGGCAAGAACCCCAACGTGGTGTTCGCCGACGCCTGCACGGACGACGAGGGCTTCGACACCGCCGTCGACCAGGCGCTGAACGCCGCGTTCATCCACAGCGGCCAGGTCTGCTCCGCCGGCTCCCGCCTCATCGTCGAGGAGTCCCTCCGCGACCGCTTCGTCGCCGAACTCGCCCGCCGCGCCGAACTGATCCGGCTCGGCCGCGGCACGGACGACGGCGTCGAGTGCGGACCGCTCGTCTCCGCGCAGCAGCTGGCGAAGACCGAGGAGTACGTGGCCTCCGCACTCGCCGAGGGGGCGGTGCTGCGCGCCGGCGGCAAGCGCCCCGACGGGCCCGGGTACTTCTACCGGCCGACCGTCCTCGACCGGTGCGACCGCACCATGCGCGTCGTGCGCGAGGAGGTCTTCGGCCCGGTCCTCACCGTCGAGACCTTCCGTACGGAGGACGAGGCCGTCGCGCTCGCCAACGACACCGAGTACGGGCTCGCGGGCGGCGTCTGGAGCGGTGACGCGGGACGGGCCCGGCGGGTGGCCGCACGACTGCGCCACGGCACCGTCTGGATCAACGACTTCCACCCGTACCTGCCTCAGGCGGAGTGGGGCGGATTCGGCAAGTCCGGCATCGGCCGGGAGCTCGGCCCGGCCGGGCTGGCCGAGTACCGGGAGACCAAGCACATCTATCAGAACCTCGCCCCGCGCCCCGTGCGCTGGTTCGCGGGCTGATCACGGGGAGCAGGAGCAACCACCACCATGACCGAGCACGACTACGAGTACGACTACGTCGTCGTCGGCGGCGGCACCGCAGGATCGGTGATCGCCTCCCGCCTGACGGAGGACCCGGGTGTCACCGTGGCCGTCATCGAGGGCGGCCCGAGCGACGTGGACCGCGAGGACGTCCTCACCCTGCGCCGCTGGATGGGCCTCCTCGGCGGGGAACTCGACTACGACTACCCCACCACCGAACAGCCGCGCGGCAATTCGCACATCCGGCACAGCCGCGCCCGGGTGCTCGGCGGCTGCTCCTCCCACAACACCCTCATCGCGTTCAAGCCGCTGCCGTCCGACTGGGACGAATGGGCCGAGGCGGGGGCCGACGGCTGGGACGCCGCCGCCATGGACCCGTACTTCGGCAAGCTGCTCAACAACGTCGTCCCGGTCGACGAGGCCGACCGCAACGCCATCGCCCGGGACTTCGTCGAGGCGGCACAGTCGGCGCTCGGCGTACCGCGCGTCGAGGGCTTCAACAAGAAGCCGTTCCACGAGGGCGTCGGATTCTTCGACCTCGCGTACCACCCGGAGAACAACAAGCGTTCGTCGGCGTCGGTGGCCTACCTCCACCCGGTGATGGACGAACGGTCCAATCTGACCCTGCTGCTGGAGACCTGGGCCTACCGGCTGGAGCTGGACGGCACCCGGGCCCGCGGTGTGCACGTCCGCACCGGGGACGGCGACGAGCGGCTGGTCCGGGCGCGGCGCGAGGTGATCGTCTGCGCCGGGGCCGTGGACACCCCGCGGCTGCTGATGCACTCCGGCATCGGGCCCAGGCGCGATCTGGAGGCGCTCGGTATCCCCGTGGTCCACGACCTGCCGGGTGTCGGTGAGAACCTGCTCGACCACCCCGAGTCGGTGATCGTCTGGGAGACCCACGGGCCGATCCCGGAGAACTCGGCGATGGACTCGGACGCCGGTCTGTTCGTGCGCCGCGACGACGAGGAGCGCGGCCCCGACCTGATGTTCCACTTCTACCAGATCCCGTTCACGGACAACCCGGAGCGGCTGGGCTACGAACGGCCCGCGCACGGCGTGTCGATGACGCCCAACATCCCCAAGCCGCGCAGCCGCGGCCGCCTCTACCTGACCAGCGCGGACCCCGAGGTCAAGCCCGCACTGGACTTCCGCTACTTCACCGACGAGGACGACTACGACGGGCGGACCCTCGTCGACGGCATCCGGATCGCCCGGGAGATCGCGAAGTCCGAACCGCTGGCCGGCTGGCTGAAGCGAGAGGTCTGCCCGGGGCCGGAGGTCACCGGCGACGAGGAACTGAGCGAGTACGCGCGCAAGGTCGCGCACACGGTCTACCACCCGGCCGGCACCTGCCGGATGGGCTCCCGCACCGACGAACTCGCCGTGGTCGCCCCCGACCTGAAGGTCAGAGGGCTCGACGGAATCCGGATCGCCGACGCGTCCGTCTTCCCGACCATGCCGGCCGTCAACCCGATGATCGGGGTGCTGATGGTCGGCGAGAAGTGTGCGGATCTGCTGACGCCGACGGGAAGTGAGGCACGATGAACGGCGACACCAAGGAATCGACCGACACCGCCACCGAGAAGGGCGGCACCGCCGGCGACAGCGGCGCCGTACACCCGGAACCGCCGGTGTTCGCGGTGCGCGGCCTGTGGAAGGTGTTCGGTCCCAAGGCCGACCGGGTGCCCGGTTCGGCCGAGCTCGCCGGGCTGAGCCCCGCCGAGCTGCGCGAGCGCACCGGCTGCACGGCCGCCGTGCGGGACGTCGGCTTCGACGTGCGCAAGGGCGAGGTCTTCGTCGTGATGGGCCTCTCCGGCTCCGGCAAGTCCACGCTCGTGCGCACGCTGACCCGGCTGATCGAACCCACCTCCGGCTCGATCTCCATCGACGGCGAGGACGTGCTCTCGATGGACAAGGCACGGCTGCGCGAGCTGCGCCGGCACCGCGCCGCCATGGTCTTCCAGCACTTCGGCCTGCTTCCGCACCGCACCGTGCTCGACAACGTCGCCTACGGGCTGGAGATCCAGGGCATGGGCAAGGCCGAGCGGCGGGCCAAGGCTGCCGAGGTCGTCGCCAAGGTCGGCCTCGCCGGGCTGGAGGAGCGCCGTCCGGGACAGCTCTCCGGCGGTCAGCAGCAGCGCGTCGGTCTCGCCCGCGCCCTCGCCGTCGACCCCGAGGTGCTGCTCTTCGACGAGCCGTTCAGCGCGCTCGACCCGCTGATCCGCCGCGACATGCAGGAGGAGGTGATCCGGCTGCACCGCGAGGAGGGCCGCACGATGGTCTTCATCACCCACGACCTCAGCGAGGCGCTGCGCCTCGGCGACCGGATCGCCCTGATGCGGGACGGGCGCATCGTCCAGCTCGGCACCCCGGAGGAGATCGTCGGCTCGCCCGCCGACGACTACGTGAGGGACTTCGTCCGCGACGTACCCCGCGAGCAGGTCATGACCGTCCGCACGGCCATGCGCCCCGCGAACGACGCGACGGAGGCCGAGCACGGCCCCGCGGTCGCCCCCGGCGCGACGGTCTCCGAGGCGATCGAGGCGGTCGCCCGCTCCGGTGGCCCCGTCCGCGTGGTCGAGGGTGGGCGCTGCCTGGGCGTGGTGGACCACGCCGCGCTCCTCGCGGTCGTCGCGGGCGTTCCCGCGCAGGAGGTGGCGGCATGAGAACGGCTGTCCCCGCGGGGTGCCGCCCCGCACGCGAACCCGCCGCCGGCACCGGGAGGTGGGGCCGGTGAGCGCCGTCACCACCGTCTCCAAGGCCGGCACCGCCGCGGGCGAGGCCCGGACCGAGGAATCCGGTGGCCTGCGCGACGCCGTACGGCGCCGTCGCAAGCTGCTCGCGGGCGGCGGCGTGCTCGCCGCGCTCCTCGTGCTCGGCGCCGTGCTGCTCGGCGGCGGTGGCTGGCCCGCCGGGCTGACCGCCGACATATCCGGGCCGCTCGACGCGGCCAACGAGTGGGTCGTCGACAACCGCGACAGCCACCCGCTCTTCCTGTACTTCCTGCTGCATCTGTCCAACACCGCCACGGACGCCGTCAACGCCGTGTACCAGGGGCTCGACGCCCTCGGCTGGCTGGGTGTCATGGCCGCCGCCGTGCTCGTCGCCTGGCGGTCCGCCGGCCTGGGCCGGCGGGGGCTGCGCGTCGCGCTGACCGCGTTCGGCGCGTTCACCGTCTGCGGACTGCTCGGGATGTGGGACGCGACGCTGCTCACCATCGCGCTGATGGTGGTCTCCGTCGCGGTCGCGGCCCTGCTGGGCGCGCTGATCGGTCTCGCCGCGGGCCTCTCCGACCGGGTGGACCGGGCACTGCGCCCGGTGCTGGACACCATGCAGGTGATGCCGGCCTTCGCGTACCTCCTGCCGTTCGTGCTCGTCTTCGGTACGGGTACGCCCGCCGCGCTGTTCTGCACCGTCATCTACGCCGCCCCGCCGATGGCCAGGCTCACCGCACTCGGACTGCGCGGGGCCGACCCGGCGGCGCTGGAGGCGGCCGTGTCGCTGGGCGCGAACGGCCGGCAGCGACTGTGGACGGCACGACTGCCGCTCGCCCGCAGGCAGATGCTCCTCGGCCTGAACCAGACGATCATGATGGCGCTGTCCATGGTGGTCATCGCCGCGCTCGTCGGCGCCGGCGGTCTCGGCGAGGAGGTGTACTCGGCACTCGCCACCACGGACGTCGGCAAGGCGTTCGCCGCCGGCCTCCCGATCGTGCTGATCGCTGTCTGGCTGGACCGTACGACGGCGGCCGCGGGCGACGGCACCGCGACACCGGGCGCCGCAGATGGCTGGCTGCACGGAGGCCGCGCCTGGGCGCTGGTGGCGGCAGCGGTGGCAGTCGCGGCGGCCGTGCGCACCACGGCCTGGCCCGACGCCTGGACGTACGACATCTCCACACCCGTCAACAGGGCACAGGAGTGGGTCACCGCGAACCTGACCTTCGCCGAGGTCTGGGCGCGCGAGTTCACCCTGTGGGTCCTCAACCCGCTGCGGGACGGGCTGGTCTGGCTGCCCTGGTGGTCGGTCCTGCTGATGGTCGCCGCCGCGGCCTGGCTCGTCGGCAACTGGGTCTCCGCGGTCACCGCGACCGCGGCGATGGCCGCGATCGGCGTGCTCGGCGTGTGGACCAAGTCCCTGAACACGCTCTCGCAGGTACTCGCCGCGCTGGTGCTCACGCTGGTGCTCGGCTTCCTCGCGGGTGTGCTGTGCGCCCGCGCCAAACGCCTCGAACGATGGGTGCGGCCGCTGCTGGACGCCATGCAGACGATGCCGCAGTTCGTGTACCTCATCCCGGTCGTCGCGCTCTTCGGCGCCACCCGCACCTCGGCGATCGTCGCGGCGGTCGTGTACGCGCTGCCCGCGGTGGTGCGCATCACCACCCAGGGGCTGCGCGAGGTCGATCCGGCCGCCGTGGAGGCGTCCCGCTCGCTCGGCGCGTCCACGCGTCAGCAGCTGTTCGGCGTCCAGCTGCCGCTGGCCCGTCCGGCACTGCAGCTCGCCGTCAACCAGGGCGTGGTGCTCGTGCTCGCCGTGGTCGTGGTCGGCGGTCTCGTCGGTGGAGGCGCGCTCGGCTACGACGTGATCAAGGGCCTGTCCCGGGGCGAGATGGGCCTCGGCATGACGGCCGGAATCGCGATCGTCTGCCTCGGGCTCGTCCTGGACCGCGTCACCCAGCGGACCTCCCGCACCCCCCGTTGACCCCACCCCTCTCAGTTCACTCGACAGGAGCACCATGCGCACCGTCCGTACCCTCCGTACCGCCGTGGCCGTCGCCGGAGCACTCGGCGTCCTCTCCCTCACCGCCTGCGGAGCCGCCGAGACCGGCAAGAGCAACGCGGCCGGCGGTGACAAGACCGTCAAGCTGACCGTGCCGTCCTGGGTCGGTGCCCAGGCGAACGTCGCCGTGGCCAAGCAGATCCTCGAGGAGGAGCTCGGCTACAAGGTCAAGACCCAGCAGATGGGCGAGGTCCTCGCCTGGGACGCGCTCTCCAAGGGCGACATCGACGCGATCCTCGAGGACTGGGGCCACCCCAAGGAGGAGAAGCAGTACGTCGACACGAAGAAGACCGTCGTCAAGGGCGGCGACCTCGGTGTCACCGGGCACATCGGCTGGTTCGTCCCCAAGTACTTCGCGGACAAGCACCCCGATGTGACGGACTGGAAGAACCTCAACAAGTACGCCGAGGAGTTCAGGACCGCGGAGAGCGGCGACAAGGGCGAACTGCTCGAGGGCTCGCCGGACTACGTCACCAACGACGACGCGATCATCAAGAACCTGAAGCTGGACCTGAAGACCAAGTACGCCGGCTCCGAGGCCGCGCAGATCACGGCCATCAAGAAGTACGCGGCGGCGAAGAAGCCCTTCATCACGTACTGGTGGACCCCGCAGTGGCTGAACGCCCAGATCGACATGGTCGAGGTCAAGCTGCCGGAGTACAAGGAGGGCTGCGACGCGGACCCGGAGAAGGTCGCCTGCGCCTACCCGAACACACCGCTGCAGAAGTTCCTCAACGCGGACTTCGCGAAGGAGGGCGGCGAGGCCGCCGAGTTCCTGAAGAACTTCAAGTGGACGACCGAGCAGCAGAACGAGGTCGCGCTGATGATCGCCGGCGAGAAGATGTCGCCGGAGGCCGCGGCCGAGAAGTGGGTGAAGGAGAACGAGGCCACCTGGAAGGCGTGGCTCCCCAAGAAGTGACGCGGATCCGACGGGCCCTCGGGCCCGTCGGCCCCGGCCCGGGCGCGGCGCGCGGACCCCTGCACATCGGGGCCGCGCACCGCGC
>NZ_JBFAMM010000024.1:0-126576 GCF_040656535.1 Streptomyces sp. NPDC049887
GCATCGGCGCGCTGCTGGGCTGGGGGCGGCGCGGGCGCGGCGCCGGGCTGGGGGCGGTGGTGGCGGCCGCGGCGGCCGCCGCGGCGCTCTGCGCGGCGTCCGTGGTGGGGATGGCCCAGCCGCTGCACCGACTGGGCCAGGACATGCGGGTACGGGCCGGGCAGTGGGACCGTCAGGACACGGCGCTGCGCGCGGCGGCGGCGCGCGGGGCGGAGGTCGCGCCGTACACCCCGACCCCGGTCGCCGGGATGCTCGAACCGTTCCGCAACGGGGGCCGCATCTCCTGGCCGGCCCGGTGTGTCGCCGAGTACTACGGGCTGGAGCGGATCACTCGCTCGACGCGGGTTCCGTGACCGTCCGTCGAGCGCCGGACGTGATCGCCCAGCGTGCGACCAGGAACGACAACGGGGTGACGAGAACCCCGGCGGCGACCGCCGCGAGATGCTCGTCCATGCCCAGCCGGCTGACGGCCAGATGGAGCAGCACTCCGCTGCCCACGAGACCGGCCGCCCCCGACAGCGGATAGCGCACGAAGCCGCGCCACGTCGGCCGGGTGCGGAGGGTGACGTACGAGTTCAGCAGGAACGAGCCCGTGACGCCAACCCCGTACGCCAGGGCGTGCGCGGCCAGGTACGGCAGCCACAGCAGGAGCAGGGCGTACACCCCGTAGTACACCCCGGTGTTGACCACCCCGATCACGGCGAAGACGGCGAACTGCCGCAGGAGGGCGGTGTTCACCGGCGGGGCCGGGACTGCGCCGCGGCCGCCGGGGGGACTCCGTCCGCGGGCCGGGGTGGAGCGGCGTCGCTCTCGGCCACGACGTAGTGCGGCCGCCGCTTCGCCTCGTGGTAGATCCGGCCGACGTACTCGCCGATGACGCCGAGGGTCGCGAGCTGGACGCCGCTCAGGCCGACGATGGCGGTGATGAGCGTCGCGTACCCGGGTGTCTCGACGCCGTCGAGCACCGCGTTCGCGACGATCCACACCGCGTAGCCGAGGGCGGACAGGAAGAGCCAGAGCCCGGTGTGGATCGCCAGGCGCAGCGGACGGGTGTTGAAGGACAGCAGCCCGTCGATCCCGTAGTCGAGTAGGCGTCTGCCGCCCCACTTGGAACTGCCCGCGGCCCGTTCGACGTTGCGGTAGGTGAAGCCGGCCGTCGGGAACCCGATCCAGGAGAAGAGCCCCTTGGAGAAGCGGTTGCTCTCGGGAAGGGACAGCACGGCCTCGACGGCGCGGCGCGACAGCAGCCGGAAGTCGCCCTCCCCGTCCGCGATCTCCACGTCCATGAAGTGCCGCACCAGCCGGTAGTACGCCCGGCTCAGGGCCGAGCGCACGGCGCCCTCGCCCGTGCGGTCACGACGGGCGACGACCTGGTCGTAGCCGTGCCGGTACAGCTCCAGCATCCGGGGCACCAGCTCGGGGGGATGCTGCAGGTCGGCGTCCATGAGCACCACCGCGTCGCCCCGGGCCATCCGCATGCCGGCGAGCAGAGCGGCCTCCTTGCCGAAGTTGCGGCTGAAGGAGGAGTAGCGCACGTACGGCGAAGCCGCGGCGAGGGCCCTCAGCCGGTCGGCGGTCCCGTCGCCGCTCCCGTCGTCGACGTAGCAGATCTCGAAGTGCTCCCCGGTCCGCTCCAGCGCGGCGACCAGCGCCGTGTGGAAGGCGTCGAGCACCTCGCTCTCGTCGAAGCAGGGGACGACGACCGTCAGCTGGGGGTGTGGCATGCCTCCAGTGGAACGCGGAAAGGGGTGCCCGGCCGCGGTACCTACTCCGCACGAGTGTGTCGGGGGTGCGACCGCCGGGGTCGGTGACGTGCAGGAGCCGCGGATGCCCCGCCGTCCGCCGCCCCGCGGTTCCGGCGTGCCCGCGGTTCCGGCGTGCCGCGTACGGCGTCGGAGTCGGCTGCGGACACCCGGTGCCGGAGCTGCCGGGCCGGCTCGCCGTTGCCCCCGTGCCCGGAGCGGCGGGTGCGCGTCGCCACGGGCCGGTCGGCCACGGACGACACGCACGGGCGCGGCCGGCCTCCGCACGCCGTGCGTGCGAGGACCGGCCGCGCCCGGAGGTCCGGCTCACTTGACCGAGCCGGCCATCACTCCCTGGACGAAGTGCCGCTGGAAGGCGAAGAACACGACCACAGGCACGACCAGCGACAGGAACGCGCCAGGTGCCAGCACGTCGATGTTGCTGCCGAACTGCCTCACCTGCGACTGGAGTTCCACCGTGAGCGGCTGCGACGAACTGTCCGCGAAGAGCAGTGCCACGAGCATGTCGTTCCAGACCCACAGGAACTGGAAGATCGCCAGACTCGCGATCGCCGGGCGTCCCACCGGCAGAACCAGCCGGGTGAAGATCCGCCACTCGCTGCCGCCGTCCATCCGCGCCGCCTCCAGCATCTCCCGGGGGATGTCCGCGAAGTAGTTCCGCAGCAGGAAGACGGCGAACGGCAGCCCGTAGGCCACGTGGAACAGCACCACACCGGGAATCGTCCCGAACAGCCCCAGCTGGCCGAAGAGTTTGGCGACCGGCAGCAGGCCCACCTGGACCGGTACCACCAGCAGTGCCACCACGAGCAGGAAGATCCAGTCCCGGCCCGGGAACTCCAGCCAGGCGAAGGCGTATCCGGCGAGCGCCGCGAGGACGATGACCAGGGCGGTCGCCGGCACCGAGATCAGTACGGTGTTCCAGAACGCCTGGGTGATGCCCGCGTTCCCCAGCAGCTCCGTGTAGTTGTCGAAGGACAGCTGCCCGGGACTGGTCAGCGTGGTCCACCAGCCGCTGCTCGCGTTGTCCTGGGGCGTACGCAGCGAGGACAGCAGCAGACCGGCGAGCGGGGTGATCCAGACCAGGCCGATCACCACCAGGAGGGCCTGGACCACGCCGTTGCCGAGCCAGCGGCCGAGCCGGCTGCCGGACTTCGCCCCTGCCGTCCGGTCGGCGGCGGCCGGCTCCTGCGCGGCGGCGGGGTCGGTGAGGGTGGCGCTCATGACTGACTCCTGCGGAAACGGCGGACGTTGAAGACCATGGCGGGGATCACCAGCAGCAGGAGCAGGACGCCGAGCGCGCTGCCGAGCCCCTGGTCGTTGCCGCCGCCGAAGGACACCAGCCACATCTGGGTCGCCAGTACCGTGGCGTCCTCCTGCACCGGCCCGGGCGCGATGATGTAGACGAGGTCGAAGACCTTCATCACATTGATCACCAGCGTCACGAAGACCACGGTCAGGATCGGCGCGAGGAGCGGGACGGTGATCCGGCGGAACACCTGCCACTCGTTGGCCCCGTCCATCCGGGCCGCCTCGAGCGCGTCACGCGGCAGCGAGGACAGCCCGGCGCCGATGAGCACCATCGCGAAACCCGTCCAGATCCACAGGTAGGCGCCGATGATGGCCGGGGTGACCAGCGCGGGCCCGAGCCATGAGACCCCCTCGTAGGGCGGCGCGAAGTTCGCCGCGGGCAGCCGCACCGTGTAGGAGCCCGCCTCCAGGTCCCGGAAGGCGAAGGAACCGTCGGCCGCGGTGGTGGACGAGGCGACGGTCCTGCCGTCGCGGACCGCCTCGACGGTCATCCGCGGCAGCCCGCTCTCGGTACGGTCGACCCTGCCCTGCTCGCCGCCTCCGCCGGGGGTGAAGTCCAGATAGACGACGCCCGACAGCTCACCGGTGCCCGCCTGCTTCTGCGCCGCCCCGTGCGCGGGGCGCGCCTCCCGGGGGATCTCCGCGGGCTTCACCCCGACGAGCCCGAGCGTGAGCACGTCCCCCGGTGACGCCGCCGCGGTCGTGGCGTAGGACCCGTCCGGCCCCTTGGCGAGCCCCTGTCCGTCCCTGGCGCGTGCGGTCGGGTACGGCGACGAGCCCTCGAAGGCGTCGTGCACACCGACCACGGCCGCGTTGAGCACGCCCTTGTCCGGGTCCTCCTCGTAGGCGAGCCGGAAGATGATGCCGGCGGCGAGGAAGGAGACGGCCATCGGCATGAACAGCAGCAGCTTGAACGCCGTGGCCCAGCGCACCTTCTCCACCAGGACGGCCAGGATCAGCCCGAGCCCGGTGAGCAGGGTCGGCGCGACGACGACCCAGATGGCGCTGTTGCGGACTGCCTTGAGCGTGGCCGGATCGCGGAACATCTCGGCGTAGTTGCCTGCGCCGACGAACCGGGTGCCGGAGGCGTCGAAGAAGCTGCGCCCCACCGAGAACAGCACCGGGTAGACGACGAGCGCGCCGAGCAGCAGCAGCGCCGGGAGCACGAAGGCCAGGGCGACGATCCGCCGGCGCCGCCGGGCGCGCTGCCGGAGGTCCCCGGCCCTCGTCGGCCGGGGCCGCCCCGAGGTCGGGGCGGCCGGTGGTGTGGTGACTGCGGTCATGGGTCGTCAGTCCTTGTACGCCTTGGCCGCGGCGTCCTCGAGACGGGCCGCGGTGGCCTTCGGGTCGGACGGGTCGCGCAGGAAGTCCTGGAGCAGCTTCCACTCGCCCGCGCCCTTGGTGCCGCCGAAGGCCGCGGGTGCCTGGTCGGACATGTCGAAGCGGACGGAGTCGCCGGCGTCGATCAGCGACTTGGCCGTCTCGCGGGTGGTGTCGTCGCCGTACGAGGCGAGGTCGAGCTTCTTGTTGGGGGAGAGGAAGCCGCCCGCCTCGGCCCAGACCGCCGCTGACTCCGGGGTCGCCAGGTACTCCAGGAACGCCATCGCCGCCTTCCGGTTCTTGCCGTCCTTCAGCACGACCGCGGCGTCACCGCCGCTGACGACCGGCGCCTTGCCGCCGTCGACCGCGGGGAAGGGGAAGAAGGAGGCGTCCTCGCCGATCTTCCTGCCGAACTGGTCCTTGGCGACACCGGCGACGAAGTCGCCCTCGTAGACCATGCCCGCCTCGGGCTCGGGGCCGAAGACCTTCTCGACCGAGCCGGGGAAGTCGGTGGCGAGCGCGCCCTTCTGGCCGCCGGCGACGAGCTCCTTGTCGGAGAAGACCTTGCCGAGCGTGGTCAGCGCGTTCACCACGCTGGCGTCGGTCCACGGGAGCTTGTGCGCGGCGAGCTGGTCGTACTTCTCGGGACCGGCCTGGGAGAGGTAGATGTTCTCGAACCAGTCGGTGAGCGTCCAGCCGTCCTCACCGGCGACCGCGAAGGCGGGCAGACCCGAGTCGGAGACCGCCTGGCCGGCCTTCAGCATGTCCGCGTACGTGGACGGCGGCTTGACGCCCGCCTGGTCCAGTGCCTCCGGGCTGTACCAGACGGTCGACTTGTGGGCGGCCTTGAAGTACAGGCCGTAGAGGGAGCCGTCCACGCTGCCGTAGTTCTTCCACACGGGCGCGAAGTTGTCGTCGACGGACTGCTCGGCGGTCTTCGACAGCGGCGTGAGCCAGCCGCTCTTCGCGAACTGCTGGAGCACACCGACCTGCGGGACCATCACCACGTCGGGGGCGTTGCCGCCCTCGATCTTGCTGCCGACGACGGTGGAGACGTTGTCACCGGTGGAGACGAACTGCGTCTTGGCGCCGGTCTTCTCGGTGAAGGCGTCCAGCACCTTCTGGAAGTTCTTCTGTTCCGCGCCGGACCAGACGCCGGCGACCGTGATCGTCTGGCCGTCGAGGGACTTGTCGCCACCGCCGGCCGGCGTGACGGGGCCGCCGCCGCAGGCGGTCGCACCGAGGGCGAGGGCCAGGGCGGTGCATCCGGCGAGCATCGTGCGTCGTGGGTTCATGGCAGAACTTCCTTACCGGTCGGGGAAACGGGCGGAGCGTCGCAGAGCGTGGTTCACGGGTGGGCGGGTTGCGGGGACGGGGGTTCTGGCGGTGGTGCGGTTCAGGGGAGGGGCGCGGCTCAGAGGGTGGTGCCGTCGCCGATCCACCAGGCGGCGGTGGAGCCCGGCAGCGCACCGGTCGGGCAGGGGCCGCTGGACAGCAGCGGCGCACCGGAGACGGGGGCGGGCACGGGAGCGGTGCCGAAGTTGACGGCGCACACCAGCCCGTCACCGCGGACGAAGGCGAGCACGTCCGGCGGGGAGTCGAGCCAGCGCAGGTCGCCCTCGCCGAGCTGCGGCAGCCCGCGGCGCAACTGGAGACCGTCGCGGTACAGGTGCCAGAACGAGCGGGTGTCGGCGAGCGCGCGGTCGGTGGCGTGCTCGGCGAACCAGCCGGGCTGCGGCAGCCAGGGCTTGGCCCCTTCGGCTCCGGAGGTGAAGCCGAACGGCGAGGCATGGCCCGACCAGGGCAGCGGCACCCGGCATCCGTCGCGGATCCGCGCCCGGCTGCCGGTGCGCCGGAAGATCGGGTCGGTGAGCACCTCGTCGGGCAGGTCCACGACCTCCGGCAGACCCAGCTCCTCGCCCTGGTAGATGTAGGCGGCGCCGGGCAGTGCCAGCATCAGCAGCGCGGCCGCCCGGGCACGGGCCGAGCCGAGCCCGCTGCCCTCGGTGCCGGACTCCCCGTACCGGGTCACGGTGCGGACCTGGTCGTGGTTGTTCAGCACCCAGGTGACGGTGGAGCCGGTGCCGGCGATGTCCTGCATCGCCTCGGAGACGACCTTCCGGAACGCCGCGGCGTCCCACGGCGCGCTCAGCAGGTCGAAGAAGAATGCCTGGTGGAGTTCGTCCGGCCGTACGTAGCGGGCGTGCTCGCGCGCGGTCGGTACGGAGACCTCCCCCACCAGAAGGCGCTCCCGTCCGTCGCGGAGGGTGTACTCCTCGCACACGGAACGCCAGTGGCGCCACACGTCGTGCACCTCGGGCTGGTTCCAGGCGAGGGGGTTGACGGAGTCGCGGGTGCGGGCGTCGGCCTCGGGGTCGGAGGAGTCGGGCAGCTCCGGGTGCTTGAAGAGCCCGGCGGCGACGTCGATCCGGAAGCCGTCGACGCCCCGGTCCAGCCAGAAGCGCAGGACCTGCTCGAAGTGGGCGCCGGTCTCGGGGTTGCGCCAGTTCAGATCGGGTTGCTCGGGCGTGAACATGTGCAGGTACCACTGGCCGGGGCTGCCGTCCGCCTCGGTCACCCGGCTCCAGGCGGGGCCGCCGAACATCGCGTGCCAGTTGTTCGGTGGCACATCACCGCCGGGGCCGCGGCCCTCGGCGAAGTGGAACCGGGCGCGGGCCGCACTGCCGGGGCCGGCGGCGATGGCCTCGCGGAACCACGCGTGCTCGCTGGAGCAGTGGTTGGGGACGATGTCGAGCAGCACTTTCATGTCGAGCCGCTGCGCGGCGGCGATCAGCAGCTCGAACTCGGCCAGGTCGCCGTATACCGGGTCGACGTCGCAGTAGTCGGCGACGTCGTAGCCGTGGTCGTGCTGCGGCGAGGGGTAGAAGGGGCTCAGCCATATGCCGTCGACGCCGAGCTTCTTCAGGTACGGGAGTCCGGTGCGGACCCCGGCGAGGTCGCCGATCCCGTCACCCGTGCTGTCCAGGAAGCTGCGGACGTACACCTGGTAGATCACCGCGTCGCGCCACCAGCGGTGCGAGGGGCGGTGCGAGAGGCCGTGGTCGGCCGTGGCTGTGAGCGTCACCCGTTGACCTGTTTCTTCGTGAAGGGGTGCCCGCGACCAGAAGGTCAGCGGTTATGCATGCATGTTAAGTAGGGGTGTCGAGAAGGTGTCAACGGTTGTGCAGGAAAGCCAAGGCAGTTGGGGTTTATGTCCCTGTATGTCCCTGCCGCTCGAGCCCAGGGTGATGTGATGCTGTTACCTAACAGGTAGGTAAGTGGGGTGGGTGCAGAGGAAGAGCCGGGCGCTCAGCCCCGGCGGGCGACCGCGGAGAGCTCCCGGAAGAGGCGGCGCACGGCCTCGTCGGGGTTCTGGTGCTGGGCCATCGCGTCGTGCACGACGGCCTGAACGGCCAGGCTCACCTGTCCGTACCGCGCGCTCTTGGGTCGCGGCGCCGCGGACAGGACACTGGCCCGCAGGGCGGGCAGATAGGGGAACCGCCGGATCAGTCCGGGGTCCTGGTAGAGCTCCGCACGCACGGGCGGCAGCGCGCCCTCCGTCAGCACCTTCCGCTGTACGGGGGCGCTGGTCAGATAGGCGATGAGGTCGTTCGCCGACTCCGGGTGCCGGGCCCGGGCACTGACCGCGAGGTTCGACCCGCCCAGCACACTGGTCCCCGGGCCGTCGGGTCCGGGCAGCGGCACCGCGCCGAATTTCCCCGCCACCCGCGAGTCGGCACCGGAGGCCCCGGCGTAGGCGTAGGGCCAGTTGCGCAGGAACAGCAGCCTGCCGTCCTGGAAGGCCTGCCGGGACTCCTCCTCCTTGTAGGTCAGCGCCTCCCCGGGGATCCAGCCGTCGCGCACCCCGCGGGTGAGGAAGCCGAGGCCGGCGCGGGCCGCCGGGGAGTCCACCGTGACCCGGCCATCGTCGCCGAGGATCGTGCCCCCGGCCGAGTACACCGCCTCCGTCGCGTTGACCGTGAGGCCCTCGTAGGGCAGGAACTGCCCCGCGTAACCGCCGAGGCCGTACCGGGGGGCCAGCGTCCGCGCCTGGTGCTCCAGCTCCGCCCAGGTGCGCGGCGGAGCCAGGCCCTCGCGGTCGAGGACGTCCTTGCGGTAGTAGAGCATCCCGGCGTTCGTGACGTACGGGACGGCGTACAGCCTTCCCTCGTACGTCGCCGTGTCGAGCACCGGCGGCAGGAAGCCGCCGAGTGGGAAGCGGTCCGCCTCCAGCGGGGCTATCCAGCCCGCGGCGGCGAACTCCGAGGTCCACGCCACGTCCATGTTGAGGATGTCGTACCGGCCGCGGCCGGAGCGCAGACCCGTGGTCAGCTGCGCCCGGGTCTCGTCCGCGGAGTCCGGCAGCTCGACCAGGGTGACCCTCTCGTCCGGGTGGCTGCGGTTCCAGCCCTCCAGCAGCGGCCCCAGGTACCCCGTGAGATCCCCGGCGGTGGCCAGCGTCATGGGGCCGCGCCCCTCGCCCCGGGCCGCGCCGGCGGAGTCCGCGCCGGTCCCGGTGCCCGCCGAGACGTATCCCGCGAGCACCACCGCCGCGATCAGGAGCCCCCTACCGGCGGCACGCATCCACCGCATAGGTTCCTCCTGGTGCACCGGCGTGGGCTTCTTCGACCGCGTCCAGGGCATGTATACCCGTTAGGCATGGGCGATACTAGGGCCCGTATCGAATGACGAGAGCGATCCGGGCCACACCGGACACGGTAGCGGACCGTCCTCGGCCGGCCGGCGGACGAACAGGGAGGAGGGGAGCGCGCGTGCGTCTGCCCCTCCTGGCGCTGCTGTCCCGGGGGCCCGCCCACGGCTACGAGCTCAAGCAGGACCTTGAGCAACTGCTGGGCTCGGCGTACCCTCAGCCGAACGTCGGCCAGATCTACGTGACGCTCGGGCGCCTGGAGAAGTCGGGGCTGATCCAGGGCGAGGAAGTCGCCCAGTCGAGCCGGCCCAACAAGAAGATCTACCGCCTCACCGACGCCGGGACGGAGGCGCTGCGCGCCTGGTTCGAGGAGACGGCGGACGAGCCGCGGGTACGGGACGAGTTCTTCATGAAGCTCGCCCTCGCCCCCAGGACCGGGCTCGCCGACCAGATCGCCCTCATCAACAAACAGCGACGCGAGTACCTCAACACCATGCGCAACCTGTCGAAGCTGTCCGCGACCGAGGACCGGGACAACCGCATCGCCCATCTCCTGATCGAGGGAGCCATGCTGCACCTGCAGGCCGACCTCGACTGGCTGGAGCGCTGCCAGGAGGAGCTGGAGGGGCTGGAATGAGCCGCACCCCCGACCCGGACGGCACCGGCCGGACCCCGCTCCTGCGCGCCGAGGGACTCGTCAAGACCCACCACGGCGAGGGTGCCCCCGCCCATGCCGTGCGAGGGGTGGACCTGTCCGTGAGCCACGGGGAGTTCGTCGCCGTCAGCGGCCCCTCCGGAGCCGGCAAGTCGACCCTCCTCCACCTGCTCGGCGGACTGCAGCGGCCCGACGGCGGAAGCATCTGGCTCGACGGCGAGTGCACCGACTCCTACAGCGAGGCCCGGTGGGCGACCGAGCGGCGGCGCCGGATCGGCATCGTCTTCCAGTTCTTCAACCTCGTGTCCAACCTCACCGTCGCCGACAACGTCGAGCTGCCCGCCCTACTGGCCGGCACCGGCCCCCGGCAGGCGCGGGCCGAGCGCGAGAAGCTGCTGGCCGAGCTCGGCCTGGAGGGCAAGGCCCGCAGCATGCCGGGCGAGCTGTCCGGCGGAGAGCAGCAGCGGGTCGCACTGGCCCGCGCACTGGTCAACCATCCCCGGCTGCTGCTGGCCGACGAGCCCGCCGGCAGCCTCGACAGCAAGGGCACCCGCGAGGTGATGCGCCTGCTGTCCCGCTTCCACCAGCGCGGCCAGACCATCCTGCTCGTCACCCATGACGCGCGGCTCGCCAGCGCCGCCGACCGGGTCATCAGCTTCTTCGACGGCCGCATAGCCGACGACGCCGAGCTGGGCGGCACCCCCGCCCGGGGCACCGGGCTCTCCGGCGTCCTCGAACTGAAGGACTGACGGTGCGGGCCACACTGCGCTGGGCGCACGCCGACCTGCGCACCCATCGGGGCGAGGCGCTGTTCATCGTCTCCGCCACCGCGGGCATCGTCGCGGCCCTGCTGCTCGCCGCGGCACTCTTCGGCTACGCCACCAACCCCTGGCAGCGCGTCTTCGCCCAGTCGCACGGCGCCCACGTCTGGATCCACACCGGCCCCGCCGCCGACCCCGGCCGCCTCGCCGCCCTCGACGGGGTCGAAGCCGTGTCCGGCCCGTTCCGCACCGCGTCGGCGGCCGTGGCCTCACGGGGCGCCCGCGCGTCCGTCGAACTCCGCGGTGCCGGAGCAGAGCCGCCCGTCACCGGGCGTCCGCTCCTCACCTCCGGCCGCTGGCTCACCACGGCGACCCCCGACGGCGTGGTCCTGGAGAGCAGCCTCGCCCGGGCCCTCGTCGCGGGCCCCGGCGACACCCTCACCCTCCCCGGCACCGGCCGCACCCTGACCGTCGTCGGCGTCGCCGACAGCGCCGAACCGCGCTACCGTCCCGGCGAACGGCCCGGCACCGTCTGGGCCCTGCCCGGCCAGGTGCGGGACACGGGCGAGAGCCCCGGCCACGTCGTCGGTCTGCTGCTCACCGACCCCGCCGACACCGACTACGCCGTGCAGCGCGCCGTCACCGTGCTCGGAGCCGGGGCGGTCACCGACGTCTCCCACTGGCAGCAGGCCAGGTCGGAGGCCCAGGGGGACACCCGGCTGCTCGGCCAGGTCCTCGGGCTCTTCGGGCTCGGCGCGCTGCTGGCCGCCGCGCTCGCCGTCTTCGGCGCGATCAGCACCCGGGTCCGCGGTCACCTCAGGGACATCTCCGTGCTCAAGGCCGTCGGCTTCACCCCGGGGCAGGTGGTGCGGGTGTTCCTGGTCCAGCACCTGGCCTTCGCCGTTCTCGGCGCCCTGGTCGCCACGCTGCTCATCCAGACCCTGGGCAGCGCCCTGCCCGGACGGCTCGGCGAGGCGGTCGCGGTCTGGCAGGGGTTGCCCGGGCACACCGCCGCCCTGCTCGCCGTACCCGTCGCCGCGGTGCTGTTCATCGGCGCCACCACCTGCCTCGCCGCCTGGCGGGCCGGCCGGGTGCCCCCGGTCCCGGTGCTCCCGGCCGGGAAGGCCCCGGGCGGCCGGCTGTCCGGACCGGCCAGGAGGGCCCTCGGGCTCGGGCTGCCCCCGGCCCTCGTCCTCGGCTGGCACCGGGCCTTCGCCCGCGGCCCCCAGAGCCCCGCCACCATCGTCCGGCTGGCCCTGCCGCTGCTGCTGATCACCGTGGCGCTCAGTGCCTGGACCACCATCGCGCGCTTCGACAGCAGACCGGCGGAACTGGGACTGCCCTCCGCGCTGACCGCACGCGCGGACGGCGGCCTCGCCGAAAGGGAGGCCGCGGCGCTGCTCGGCGGCCACCCGCAGGTCGTGGCGGCCCACCCCGGTGTCGAGGTCGCGGCGCTCGTCCCCGGCCAGACAGGCACCATCGCACTGCGCGGCCTCGGCACCCGCGAGCGGCCGTACCCGTACACCGTGGCAGAGGGCCGGGCCGCCGAAGGCCCCGACGAGGCGGTGGCCGGGCAGGGCCTGCTCGATCTGCTGGGCGTGGAGGTCGGCGACTGGGTGCGCATGACCGTCGGGGGCCATCCGCAGATCCTCCATATCGTCGGCCGGAGCATCGAACCGGAGAACGGCGGACGGACCGTCTCCACCTCGCTCGACACACTCCGCGAGAACGACCCGGCCCTGCGTGCGACGCTGTACCAGATCCAACTGCGGCCGGGAGCCGACCCTGCCCGCGTACGCGCCGAACTGAGCGGTGCGTCGGCGGGGAGACTCGACATCCACGAGGTCACCAGCCCGGCCGACCGGCTCTCCACCATGCGGGGTGTCGTCGCCGGGCTGATCGGTGTGCTCGCCCTGATCGGGCTCACGGAACTGTCGACGGCGATCGGCGGGAGCGTACGGGACGGGGAGCGCGACCTCCTCGCCCTGAAGGCGATCGGGCTGTCGCCCCGGCAGATCACGGCGGTCACCGTCACCGCGGTCGGCTGCACCGCGCTGGCCGCCGCGGTCGTGGGGGCGGGGCTCGGGGTGCCTCTGGCCCACTGGCTGATCGACGCCGAGGGCCGCTCCAGCGGCATCGGAGCCGGCATCGCGCAGACCCCTTCGCCGCTCCATCTGGTGCTGCTCGCCACCGCCGCGGTCCTCGGCGCGATCGCGCTCGCGGCCCTGCCGGCGGCCCGGGCCGCGCGCCGCCGGCTGGTGGACACCCTCAGCGCGGTGGCCTGAGCCGGACCGTCCGCCCGGGGTCGCCGCCGTCGGGGTGGGAGCCGGTGGTGCGGCCGGTGCCTGCCGCGTCTCCCCGGCGGGCCGCGGCCCCGGCTCCTCCGGGGGCGGCTGCCCGGTCACCAGCAGGGGGGCGACGTCCTCGCGGACCGTGCGTTCGCCGATGATCACCGTGGTCACGTCGCTGCGGCTCGGGATCTCGTACATGACGGGCCGCAGGACATGCTCCATCCGTTGATCGGGCTGATCGGCCGGGACGACCAGCCCAGCCGCCGGCCGACCGGACCCGAAGCTGCCCAAGGTTCCCCTGCGGAGGTGAGAGGCCCGGGGAGCCTCAGAGCAGTTCGGAGTCGAACAGCCGCAGCAGGGCCTCCCCGTCCGCCTCCGTGTCCGGTGTGTCACCCGGGAGGGGCTGCTCGGCCCAGATGATCTTGCCTTCGGACGTGTACCGCGTGCCCCAGCGCTCGGACAGCTGAGCCACCAGGAACAGCCCGCGGCCGCCCTCGTCCGTCGTCGCGGCGTAGCGAAGGTGCGGTGAGGTGCTGCTGCCGTCGGCGACCTCGCAGGTCAGGCCCTGGTCGTACAGCAGCCGTACCCGAATGGGCTGGGTGCCGTAGCGGATCGCGTTGGTGAGCAGTTCGCTGAGGATCAGCTCGGTGCCGAACGCCATCCCCTCCAGGCCCCACTCCGCGAGCTTCGCGACGGCGGCTGCGCGCATCCCGGCCACCGCGCTCGGGTCCGACGGCACGTCCCACTCGGCGACCCGGTCCGGGCCGAGGGCGCGCGTACAGGCGATGAGCAGGGCCACATCGTCCTTCGGGCGGGCGGGCAGCAGCGCATCCAGGACGCCCTGGCATGTCTGCTCCGGTGTGCCGTCCGTGCGCGCGAGGGCGCGGCGCAGCAGCTCGATGCCCACGTCGATGTCGCGGCTGCGGTCCTCGATGAGCCCGTCCGTGTAGAAGACGAGTCTGGTGCCTTCGGGGATCTCGAGCACCGCGCTCTCGAACGGCATCCCGCCGAGCCCGAGTGGCGGGCCCGCCGGGAGCTCCGGGAACTCGACGCTGCCGTCGGGGCGGACCAGCGCCGGCAGCGGATGCCCGGCCCGGGCCATGGTGCAGTGCCGCGACACCGGGTCGTAGATGGCGTAGAGGCAGGTGGCGCCGGTCATCGCCGGGCCGTCGGGACTGCCGCCGGGGCCCATCTCGTCCTGGTCGATTCGGCCCACCAGGTCGTCCAGATGGCCGAGGAGCTCGTCGGGCGGCAGATCGAGCGTGGAGAAGTTGTGCACCGCGGTCCGCAGCCGTCCCATCGTCGCCGCGGCGTGCAGCCCGTGCCCCACCACGTCGCCGACGACCAGGGCGACCCGGCTGCCCGGCAGCGGGATCACGTCGAACCAGTCGCCGCCCACTCCGGACTGGGCCGGCAGATAGCGGTGCGCCACCTCCACGGCGCTGTGCTCCGGCAGCGCCCTCGGCAGGAGGCTTCGCTGGAGCGTCACGGCGAGCGCGTGCTCACGCGTGTACCGGCGGGCATTGTCCACCGACACCGCGGCCCGGGCGACCAGCTCCTCGGCGAGGGACAGATCGTCCTGCTCGAAGGGGCCGGGCTTCTCCGAACGCCAGAAGTTGGCGACCCCCAGCACGACTCCGCGGGCCTGCAGCGGCACGGTGATGAGCGAGTGGATGCCGTACTCGACGATCGCCTTCGTCCGCTCGGGGTCCTGTGCGCGCCAGCCCAGCGCCCTGGACAGGTCCGGTACCACCTCGGCCCGTCCGGTGCCCATCCCGCGGGCCTGCGGTGTGGAGGGCAGGAACGCGATCAGCCTGCCGCGTTCGTACAGCGGGTGGTCGCCGCGGATCCCGCTGACGGCGGTGCGGCGCATCTCGCCCGCGGAGCCGTTCGGCTCCTCCCCGTTGAGTACGGGGTCCGCGAGGTCGACGGTGACGTAGTCGGCGAACGAGGGGACCGCGACCTCGGCCAGCTCCTCCGCGGTCCGGGCCACGTCCAGCGTCGTCCCGATCCCCACGCCGGCGTCGTACAGCAGCTGGAGGCGCTTGCGCGCCACCTCGGCCCGGCCCGTCAGCGCCTGCAGCTCCGTGGAGTCGCGGATGGTGGCGACGGTGCCCAGCGGACCGCCCGGACCGTCGGTGGACCGCTGGTTGACCACGAGCATTCGGTCCCCTGCGGTCAGCACCTCGTCCGTGGCCGCCGTGCCCGAGGCGAGCAGTTCCGCCGTCGAGGGTTCGAGACCGGCCAGGTCGCGTACGGGCCGCCCCTCGGAGTCGGGGCCCAGGCCCAGCAGCCGGCGGGCCTCGTCGTTGGCGAGCAGCAGCTTTCCGTCCCCGCCGACGATGACGACGCCTTCCCGTACCGCGTGGAGGACGGCGTCGTGATGCTCGTACATACGGGTCATCTCGGCCGGGCCGAGCCCGTGGGTCTGGCGTTTCAGGCGTCTGGTCGCCAGGGCCGTGCCCGCGGTGGCCAGGGCGAGGCCCGCGGCTCCCGTGCCGAGGATGACCGGCAGCTGCCGGTTCACCGCGCCCGTGACGTTGCGGACGGTCAGTCCGGCCGACACCAGCGCCTCGACCTTGCCGTCCGGGCCGGTGACGGGGACGACCGCCTGGACCTCCTTGCCCAGGGGGCCGTCCACGCTCTCGAGGAGCACCTCGCCCTGCAGGGAGGGTTCGATCGTGCCGACGAAGCGGTGCCCGATCCGCTCCGGCAGGGGATGGGTGTAGCGGATCCCGTTGGTGTCCATGACGACGATGAAGTCGACGCCCGCGCGCTTCCGCGCCTCCTCGGTGATCGGCTGCAGGACGCTGGACGGGTCGGGGGAGTCCAGCGCGGCGAGCAGTCCGGGGGAGTGGGCAAAGGATTCGGCGACCGCGACCGACCGGTTGCGGGCCTCACGGTCGGTGTCGTGCCGGGTCTGGAGGACCAGGGCGAGGATCGTCCCGAGAACGAGCAGGACCACGACCGCCACCTGGAGGATGAACACCTGCCCGGCGACGCTCCTGGGGCGTCTGCCGATCAGTGGCCGAACCGACACGCCCCGCAATCGGTCGAAGCGCCTGATCACGCTGTCCTTTCTAGCACCGCTTGACCCCATCGGGCCATACGCGTCCGGCAACCTTTGACCCCGGAGGCCCCGAAGTGGGGAAGCCCGTCACGGACAGGCGTAGAGGAATTCCGCCGACGCGTCGTGCCGCGAGGGGGAGCTGAGACGCAGCTCGGCACGGGCGCGGAGGGTGCCCTCGCCGTGGAAGGTCCACAGAAGACGCAGCCGCGCCGTGTCCTGGCCGCGGGCCAGCCGCTCCGTCAGCACCTCGGAGGCGGTGCCGTCGCTGCGCACCCAGCGGTAGCTCAGGGTCCCCGGCCTGCCGTCGGTGCGCACCACGGCCGTGACGACGGCGGTGCCGTCGCAGCCCGGGCCGCCGGGGTCGGTGTCCACCGCGACGCCCCGGACCGTGGGCCCGGGGCCGTACCGCTGCCAACCCAGGACGAGGAGCACGGCGAGCAGGATCAGGGCCGCCAGGGAGTAGCGGCGCAGTCCGGACGCCCACGACCGGCCGGTGCCGAGGGTCCGCGGGCCCTCGGCACCCGGCGGCGTGCCCGTGTGCCACACGGCCGTCGTTCGGTCCCCCTCGTGTCTCTCCCGTGCCGCCGCGGTGACTCCCGGGCCGAAGCGCAGCACGGTGCCCTCGATCGCGTCCGGGGGCGTGTCCGGCAGCTCGGACCAGTGACTGGCGAGCGCGGTGGCGCTGTAGTCCTCGGGCACAGGCGGGCCGTGCCCCTCGCCGTCCGGCGACGGAGGAGGGCTGAGGAAGGGGAGGCGCGGATCGTTCATCCGAGCGTGCACCTCTGCGTCACGATCTCCTGCCGCGAGCCGCCGTTCGCTGCGCCCGGCGGGCTGTCCGCGGTGAGCCGCCAGTAACAGGCCCTGGCGTTCTGGAAGACGTGCTCGACGGTGAGCGTGTACCTCATCGCGCCACTGCGCTCGAAGGTGTCGGCTGTGCCGTCGGGGGTTCCCGGGCCGCCCTTGGCCGCGGCGGTCGCCCAGTCCAGGACGATGCGCACCGGGCCGGTGCCGTCCGTGACGACCTCGACGGTCGCGCTGGCCGTCGCCGGGCCCGTCTGCCGCAGGGAACCGATCGACACGGTCGCCACCGGGACCTGCGGAGGCTCCGGGGTCACCGGTGGTTCGGAGGTGACCGGCGGGGGCTCCGGTGAGATCACCGGCGGGGCCGTCGAAGTCCCGGGGGCGGTGGACGGGGCGGCAGCACCGGACGGGCCGGCGGTCGCCGTCGGCCCGGTCGCCGAGGACGTGGGCGAGGGCGAGGAGCCGGGGGACGCGGAGGCGGCGGAAGACGAGGGCGCGGCGGAGGCCGGGCCGGTGGCCGCGTCCGGCGCCGGAGGCACGGCGCTCGTGGTGGCGACCGCCCGCGCCGCCGGACTCCCCGGAGCGTCACCGGCTGCCTGCGCCGCGATCACCAGCAGCAGTCCCAGGACGAGCGCGAGCGACGCGGCGAACAGTCCCTGCCGGTCCGGCCACAGACCCCAGGGCCGGTGGCCGCGCCCCAGCGAGGTCGACGCCCGCGCCGCCACCGAGACGGGCGGGGCGCCGGCCGAGGGAAGCAGCAGCAGCGGCAGCAGAGCGGCCAACGCGGCGAGTTCCCCCCGTCCGCGCTCCTCCCAGTCGGGTCCGACGGCCTCGCCCGCGATCGCCTCCAGCTCCGCGACGAACGCCTCCGCGGTCTCCGGCCGCTCCTGCGGCGACTTCGCCATCCCGCGCCGGATCAGCGGCCGCAGTTCCTCGGGCACCCCGTCGACCGGCACCGGCGCGGTCGTGTGCCGGAGCGCGAGCTCCGCGAAGTTCTCGCCGGTGTACGGCTTGCGTCCCGTGACGCACTCGTAGAACGTCGCCGTGGCCGCGTACACATCGGCGGCGGGCGAGGCCGGTCCGCCGGTCCACTGCTCCGGGGCCATGTACGAGGGCGTGCCCGCGACCCCGGGCGTCGTGCCCCGCCCCGCCGCGATCCCGAAGTCGACGAGCTTCGACGACCCGTCCCGCGCCACCAGCACGTTCTCCGGCTTGTAGTCGCGGTGCACGACTCCCGCCCGGTGTGCCGCCGCGAGCCCCAGCAGCGAGCCCTTGAGCACCACGAGGGCCGGTGCGACGCCGGTCGCGCCCTCCCTGGCCAGCAGGGCGCGCAGCGCCATCCCGTCCACCAGCTCCATCACGATGGCCGCGCCGTCGGGGCACTCGACGTACTCGTACAACCGGACCACGTGCGGGGTGTCGAGCCCGCTCAGCAGCCGTGCCTCCGAGCGGAAGGCGCGGACGAAGGCGGTGTCCCGGCGCAGCCGCTCGGCGAGGTACTTCACGGCCACCGGTGTGCCGGTGGCGTCGTGGACGGCGAGCACGACCCGTCCGCTGCCGCCCGAACCGATTTCCCTGGTCTCGGTGTATCCCGGGACCGTCCATGTGTTCATCCCACCCCCTCGGCGGACGCGGCCGGAGCGCACCGCCGGCGCCGCGTGCGCCGTCGTCCCCACAAGGGACACCTGTACGGTACCGGCCGGTTCCCGGCTGTCCGGGTCATGGGCGTTCCGCGGCCGGTGTCCGGCCGGCGCGGGTGATCAGTGCGTGCAGCCGCTCGGCGGCCGCCCGGCCGAAGGAGGGGTCGTTGATGTGGGTGGGGAAGTCCACGGTCTCCACCGGGCTGCCCCGCAGCCCCTCCCGCAGCGCCGCGAACAGGGCCGCGTCGGCGTCCGGGTCGTGGTACGGGCCGCCCGGCGCGCCGAGCGTCGACAGCCCGCGCAGGGGGAGGCACACCTCGGCCGGTCCCCTGGCGCCGCGCAGTTTCTCCGCGACGCCGCGGCCGAGCTCGGAGCACTCCCGCGCGGTCGTGCGGACCACGGTCACGGACGGGTTGTGCACCCGCACGTCCCGGTCCCGCAGCCGCTCCGGGACGGTGTGGGGAGGACCGAACTTCACCATGTCCAGGGCGCCGGGGCTCACGACCTGGGGCGTGCCCCGGCGGCCCGCGGCGAGCAGCCGGTCGGGACCGGCGGTCAGGGTGCCGCCCACCAGTTCGTCCGCCAGCTCACTGAGCGTCAGGTCGAGCACGCCGGCGAACAGCCCCCGTTCCGCCAGGGCCTCCAGGGTGCGACCGCCGGTGCCGCTGGCGTGGAACACGAGCACCTCGTAGCCGAGTTCGGTCAGGCGCTCGCGGGCCGCGTCGACACCGGGGGTCGTGACGCCCGCCATGCTCGCCGCCACCAGCGGCCTGCCGCCCGCCCCCATCCGCTCCGGCCGCACCGCCCGGGCGCTCCCGGCGAACCCCTTCGCCATGCCGCAGACGGCGTCGACGGCGTTGGCCAGGACCGGGGCCGAGACGGAGTTGACGCCGGCGATGTCGACGACGCTGTACATCATCGCGATGTCCGCGGATCCGACGTAGGCGGACACATCTCCCGACGCCATCGACGACACCATCAGCTTCGGTACGCCGAGCGGCAGGCCGCGCATCGCACGGGTCGCGATGGACGTCCCGCCGCTGCCGCCGAGGGCCAGAACTCCGTGCAGCCGCCCGGCCTCGTACAACCGCAGGAGGGTGGCGGCCGCACCCCGGGCCATCGTGGTCACGGCGGCGCCGCGGTCCCCCTCCGCCCGCAGCCGCTCCAGGTCGGCGCCCGCCGCCCTGGCCACCTCGGAACGCGGCACGTCCGCGCGCAGCCGCGGCTCGCCGGCGACGCCGGCGTCGACGACCACCACCCCGACACCGTGCCGCAGCAGTCGGTCCCGAAGCCACGCGTACTCGAGGCCCTTGGTGTCCAGGGTGCCCAGAAGGACGACGATCGCCATCCCGGTACTGTCCGCGAGATTCGGCGAAGCGACAAGGGTGCCTCCGGGCGGCGCCCCCGCCGCGCGGGGCCGTCGCGGGCGGCTCCGGCGGTACCGCCGGACCGGGCGGCGTCCCCGCCGGGTGCGGCGCGTCCCAAACGGCACCCCTCGGCCGTCGGGCCGCCGGTCCGCGGCGGAGTCGTCCGGGCGGGCCGCGCCGGCCGGCCGCCACCGCGTACCGCGGGTCGCCGGGCGCTCGGGCTCGTGGCCCGGTCCCGTTCCGGGCCGTCGGCAGGCGCGCCCCCGCGCACCCGCCGGGCGGCGGACTTAGGCTGGACTGGCTGTTCACCGTGGAGGTGTGCCCATGTCGCGTAACCACCACTTCCACCTCGACCGGGGCGACCACTCGATCACCGTCAACGTCGGCCCCGGCAGGACCGGCGGCATCGAACTCCTGGTCGACGGCAAGGTGATCGCGTACCGGCGGGAGCACGGGACGGGCACGACGGTGCTCAACGGACTGCTCCCCGACGACCCGGCCCGGGAGTTCGTCGTCCGGGTCCACCAACCGCACCTGGTGCGGATGAAGCCCGGCTGCACCCTGGAGCTGGACGGTGTGGAACTGCACATGCCGGAGCGGTACACCGCGTTCTGAGCGCCGCCGATCGGTCCCGCCGGTGGTCGCTTTCGAGTGACCCCGGCGGCTCCGTACCGCAGGAGGCGCTCCGCCGTACCGGAGCATCGCAGTCGGCCGGACTCCGCCGGCCCTGGACCGTGTCGCGAAGCCCCGCCCCGCCCGCCGGCGGACGGCGTCACCGACGCCGACACGGCCCAGCCGCCGGATCCGGTGGAAGGCCGTCATGCACATCCTGCTCATCGCCAGCGCCTACAACAGCCTCACCCAGCGCGTACACGCGGAGCTGAGGGACCGGGGCCACAGCGTCGCCGTCGAGCGCACCCCGGACGGGGACGCCGTGCGCGAGGCCGTCCGCCGGCACGAGCCCCGTCTCGTGCTCGCCCCCATGCTGAGGACCGTCATCCCGGCCGACGTATGGACGCGGCACACCTGTCTCGTCGTCCACCCCGGCCCGGTCGGCGACCGGGGGCCGTCGTCGCTGGACTACGCGGTCCAGGAGGACGCCGGGGTCTGGGGTGTCACCGTTCTGCAGGCCGACGGGGAGATGGACGCCGGAGACGTGTGGGCCGCCGCGAACGTCGCCCTCCCGCCCCTCGCCAAGAGCGATCTCTATCGGGGTGAGGTCTCCGACGCCGCCCTCACCGCCGTCCTGCTCGCCGTCGACCGCTTCTCCTCCGGGACGTACGAGCCCAGGCCGCAGAGCGCCGGGTACGGCCAGGTGAGCGTCCGGCCGTACGTCCGCCAGGAGCTCCGGCGCATCTCCTGGGAGGACGACCCCACCGAGACCGTGCTGCGCAAGCTGCGCGCCGCGGACTCGCAGCCGGGCGTGCTCGACGAACTGCTGGACGGCGAGTGGTTCCTCCACGGCGGTCACCCGGAGGACCAGCTGCGGGGCCGCCCCGGCGAGCTGCTCGCCACCCGGGCCGGCGCCCTGTGCCGGGCGACCGTGGACGGCGCCGTGTGGATCCCCGAACTGCGCCACCGCCGCGACGCCGAGGGGCGGGCCGGTGTGAAGCTGCCCGCCACCCTGGCGCTCGGGGACCGGCTGCCGCTGCTGCCCGATCTCCCCGCGCCCCTCGGCCTCGGCGAACACCGCCGTACCTGGAGCGACATCCGCTACCGGGAGGAGGGGCCCGTCGGGGTGCTGTCGTTCTCCTTCCCCGGCGGCGCGATGAGCACGGAGCACTGCCGGCGGCTGCTCGACGCCTACCGGGTGGCCTGCTCCCGGCCCACCTCGGTACTGGTCCTCGGTGCGGCACGGGACTTCTTCTCCAACGGCATCCACCTCAACGTCATCGAGGCTGCAGCGGACCCCGCGGCGGAGTCCTGGGCCAACATCAACGCGATGGACGATCTCGTGGAGGCCGTGCTCACCACCACGGACCGGCTCGTGGTGGCCGCCGTCGGCGGCAACGCGGCCGCGGGCGGGGTCATGCTCGCGCTGGCCGCCGACGAGGTCTGGTGCCGTGCGGGGTCGATCCTCAACCCCCACTACCGGCTCATGGGTCTGTACGGCTCGGAGTACTGGACCTACTCCCTGCCCCGGCGGGTGGGCGGCCCCATGGCCGAACGCCTCACCTCCCAGGCCCTGCCGGTGACGGCGACCGCCGCACTCCGCCACGGCCTGGTCGAGCGGGTCGTCGAGTGCGGCCCGGAGGAGTTCTCGGGCGAGGTCACCCGGATGGCGGCACGCCTCGCCCCGAATCCCTCGACCCAGTCCCGGATCGCCGCCAAGAAGGCGCAGCGGGAGCGCGACGAGGCCGTGCGGCCGCTGGCCGCGTACCGCGCGGACGAGCTCGCCCGGATGCTGCGGACCTTCTCGGACCCGACCGCCCCCTACCACCGGCTGCGGAGGGCCTTCGTCCGCAAGGAGTCACCGCGGGACGCCCGGCCGGAGGAGGCCCCGGTGGCAGCCGGGACGGCCGCCTGTTAGCAAGGGACGAAGGCCCGATTTCGGGTCTTTTTCTAGCAATATCCCCCAGGAGACGCCTCATGGATGCAGGAACGCCGACCACGGTCGACGCCGCGGCCTCGTCCGGCGCGGCCGCGGCCGAGGACAAACCGATCCATATCCTCTGGATCAACGCCGGACTGAGCTGCGACGGAGACTCGGTCGCGCTGACCGCCGCCATGCAGCCGAGCATCGAGGAGATCGCCCTCGGTGCCCTGCCGGGTCTGCCGAAGATCCAGGTCCACTGGCCGCTGATCGACTTCGAGTGCGGTCCGGTGGGCGGCGCGGACACCTTCATCGAGTGGTTCTTCAAGGGGGAGCGCGGGGAGATCGACCCGTTCGTGCTCGTCGTCGAGGGCTCCGTGCCCAATGAGTCGATCAAGCAGGAGGGGTACTGGTGCGGCTTCGGCGACGATCCCGAGACCGGCCAGCCCATCACGACCAGCGAGTGGATCGACCGGCTGGCCCCCAACGCGCTCGCCGTGGTGGCGATCGGCACCTGCGCCACGTACGGCGGCATCCACGCGATGGCCGGCAACCCCACCGGCGCCATGGGCGTGCCCGACTACCTCGGCTGGGACTGGAAGTCCAAGGCGGGCATCCCGATCGTGTGCGTCCCCGGCTGTCCGATCCAGCCGGACAACTTCGCGGAGACACTGACGTACCTGCTCTACCAGGCGGCCGGCTCCGCGCCGATGATCCCGCTCGACGACAAGCTCCGCCCCACCTGGTTGTTCGGCCAGACCGTCCACGAGGGCTGCGACCGGGCCGGCTACTACGAGCAGGGCCAGTTCGCCGAGACGTACGACTCGCCCGAGTGCCTGGTGAAGATCGGCTGCTGGGGGCCCGTCGTCAAGTGCAACGTGCCCAAGCGCGGCTGGATGAACGGGATCGGCGGCTGCCCGAACGTGGGCGGCATCTGCATCGCCTGCACCATGCCGGGCTTCCCCGACAAGTTCATGCCGTTCATGGACGAGCCGCCCGGCGGCAAGCTCTCCAGCACGGCGAGCGGCGCCTACGGCGCCGTGATCCGCAGGCTCCGCAACATCACGGCCAGGACCGTGGACAAGGAGCCCAAGTGGCGGCACACGGGCGACAAGATCACCACCGGTTACCGGCCACCGTGGTCGGCGTGACCCCCTCCGGGACAGCGACACCCCCCTCCCGCTCGACGACGTGATGACGTGAAGAAGGGCACCGCACACACGATGGCACCGAAGACACAAGCGGCCGGCGACGGCCTGGTGGAGATGTCCTGGGATCCGATCACCCGGATCGTGGGCAGTCTCGGCATCCACACCAAGATCGACTTCAAGCAGAAGCGGGTCGCCGAGTGCTACAGCACCTCGTCGGTCTTCCGCGGCTACAGCGTCTTCATGCGCGGCAAGGACCCGCGCGACGCGCACTTCATCACCAGCCGCATCTGCGGCATCTGCGGTGACAACCACGCCACGTGCTCCGTCTACACGCAGAACATGGCGTACGGGGTGAAGCCGCCGCACCTCGGCGAATGGATCATCAACCTCGGCGAGTCGGCCGAGTACATGTTCGACCACAACATCTTCCAGGAGAACCTGGTCGGGGTCGACTACTGCGAGAAGATGGTCCGCGAGACCAACCCGGGCGTCTGGGAGATGGCGCAGCGCACCGAGGCCCCGCACGCCGCCGAGCACGGCTACCGCACGATCGCCGACATCATGACCTCGCTGAACCCGCTCGAGGGCGAGTTCTACCGCGAGGCCCTCCAGGTCAGCCGCTACACCCGGGAGATGTTCTGCCTGATGGAGGGCCGCCATGTGCACCCCTCCACGCTCTACCCGGGCGGTGTCGGCACGGTCGCCTCCGTCCAGCTCTTCACGGACTACATGTCCCGCCTCATGCGCTACGTGGAGTTCATGAAGCGCGTCGTCCCGCTCCACGACGACCTGTTCGACTTCTTCTACGAAGCCCTGCCCGGCTACGAGGAGGTCGGCCGCCGCCGGGTGCTGCTCGGCTGCTGGGGCGCCCTGAACGACCCCGAGTACTGCGACTTCACCTACGCCAACATGACCGACTGGGGACGGAAGATGTTCGTCACCCCCGGTGTCGTCGTGGACGGCAAGCTGGTCACCAACGACCTCACGCAGATCAACCTCGGCATCCGGATCCTGCTCGGCAGCTCGTACTACGAGGACTGGGAGGGCCAGGAGCAGTTCGTCACCCACGACCCGCTCGGCAACCCCGTCGACCCGCGCCACCCGTGGAACCAGCACACCATCCCCGCCCCCCAGAAGCGGGACTTCGGCGACAAGTACAGCTGGGTCATGTCCCCGCGCTGGTACGACGGCAAGGAGTACCTGCCCCTCGACACCGGCGGCGGCCCCATCGCCAGGCTGTGGTCCACCGCGCTCTCCGGCCTCGTCGACATCGGCTACGTCAAGGCCACCGGACACAGCGTCGTCATCAACCTGCCGCGCTCGCTCACCAAGCCGGAGACCACCTTCGAGTGGAAGATCCCGCAGTGGAGCAACGCGCTGGAGCGCAACCGCGCCCGCACCTACTTCCAGGCCTACTCCGCCGCCGTCGCGCTGCACTTCGCCGAGAAGGGCCTCGAGGAGGTCCGCGCCGGTCGCAGCCAGACCTGGGAGAAGTTCGACGTCCCCGACGAGTCCATCGGAGTCGGTTTCACCGAGGCCGTCAGGGGCGTCCTCTCCCACCACATGGTCATCCGGGACGGCAAGATCGCCAACTACCACCCCTACCCGCCGACCCCGTGGAACGCGAGTACCCGCGACACCTACGGCACCCCCGGCCCGTACGAGGACGCCGTGCAGAACACGCCCATCTTCGAGGAGAACTCCCCGGAGAACTTCAAGGGCATCGACATCATGCGGGCCGTCCGCAGCTTCGACCCGTGTCTGCCGTGCGGCGTCCACATGTACGTCGGCGACGGCCGGACCGTGAAGTCGATGCACGTGCCCACCGGACTGAGCGGCCTCGCCGGATGAGCCCGGTCACCGGCACGGTCAGCGCCGAGCGGGCGGGCAGGCGGGTCGAGGAGATCCTCGACCGGCTGGCCGCCGGAGGCGACGAGCAGGCGTGCACCGCCGCCGAGGAACTCGTCCGGGTCCTCATGGACTTCTACGGCGCCGCACTGGCCAGGACCGTCGAACTGCTCGCCCGCCCCGGCGGCGACGAGGCCGGCGAAGGGCGTCCCCCCGCCCCGCTCGACGGGCTGCTCGGCGACGAACTCGTCAGCAGCCTGCTGGTCCTGCACGACCTGCACCCCGAGGACGTGCCCACGCGGATCGCACGTGCGCTGCGCGGGGTGCGGCACTCCCTCGAATCGGCCGGGTACGACGAAAGCACCGGCGTTCTGCGGCTCCGCCTCACCGGCTCCACCGGATGCGGCTGCCCGAGCACCCAGGAAGTCGCGCGGCAGGCGGCCGTCGAGGCACTCGCCTGCTTCGCGCCCGAGGTGACGGCCGTGGAACTCCACCCCGTCACCCGCGAACCGGCTCTCCTGCAGATCGGCGCAGGGCCGCCCGGCGGTGGTTCCGCCGCGGGCCGGACGCCGGCCACGGCGACGTGAGCGCGGTCCCGACGGGTCCGGGGCGGCAGCGGCCCGCCCCGGGGCCGCGCGGACTGCGCCGGTTCACGGCGCCCCGGCCACCCCGCGAGGAGCGCTGCGAACTGTGCGGTGCCGCGCTCCCGGACGCGAGTCACCGGCATCTGGTGGACACCGAGAAGCGGGCCCTGGCCTGTGCCTGCGGTCCGTGCACCCAGCTCCTCCACCGGCCCGGCTCGTCCCAGGGCCGATTCCGGGCCGTGCCCGCGCGCCATCTCACCGACCCCGGACACCGCGTCGACGACACGACCTGGGACCTGCTGCGGATCCCGGTGGGCGTCGCCTTCTTCTTCCACAACTCCGCGCTCGGACGGCCCGTCGCGCTCTACCCGAGCCCGGCGGGCGCCACCGAGAGCGAGCCGGAACCGTCGTCCTGGGAGACGGTGCTGGCCGCGACCGAACTGGCCGGCATGCTCGAACCCGACGTGGAGGCACTGCTGCTGCGCCGCTCCGGCGGCCGCACCGAGTGCCATCTGGTCCCGGTCGACGCCGCCTACGAACTCGTTGGCCGGATGCGGCTCACCTGGCACGGTTTCGACGGCGGTCCCCGGGCCCGCGCCGAGCTCGACGCCTTCTTCGACCGCGTACGACAGCGGGCCACACCGCTCCGGGGGAGCCGGACATGACCGAATTCACCTTCCACTGCACGGACGTACGGGCCGATCCGTACGCCGCCGGCCCGACGCTCGTCTTCCGGCTGCGCGTCACCGCGTCGCCCGGGACCCGCGTCCACGCCCTCGCCCTGCGCTGCCAGTTGCGCATCGAACCGGCCCGGCGCGGCTACGCCGACTCCGAGGCCGAGGGCCTGAAAGACCTGTTCGGCGAGCGTTCACGCTGGGGCACCTCGATGCATCCGCTGCAGTTCGCGCAGGTCTCCCACATGGTGCCCGGCTTCACCGGCGAGACCGAGACCGATCTGCCCGTGCCGTGCACCTACGACATGGACGTGGCCGCGACCCGCTACGCCCACGCCCTGTCCGAGGGCGAGGTGCCGCTGCTGCTGCTCTTCTCCGGCACCGCCTTCACCGGCTCCGGCGGGTTCCACGTCGAACCGGTGCCGTGGGACCGGGAGGCCGCGTTCCGGATGCCCGTGAAGGTCTGGCAGGAGATGGTCGACCAGCACTTCCCGGGCTGCGGCTGGATCCGTCTGCCGCGCGAGACCATGGACGGGCTCCTCGCCTTCCGTTCGCGGCGCGCCCTGCCCTCCTGGGAGTCCACGGTCGAAGCCCTGCTCGACGCGTCCGGCGGGAGGTCGGCCCCGTGACCACCGCCGTCTTCACGCCCGAGACCGTGTCCCGGCTCGCCGCCGCGCGTCACGTCGCCGACGCGGTCCTCTTCGAGGGCTACGTCCTCTACCCGTACCGGGCCTCGGCGGCCAAGAACCGGCTGCGCTGGCAGTTCGGGGTGCTCGTGCCGCCCGCCTGGAGCGCCCGCTGCGAGGAGCACGACTTCCAGCGCACCGAGTGCCTGATGGAGCCCCGGGCCGGTGCGGCCCTCGCGGTGGAGGTCCGCTTCCTCCACGCCCAGCGGCGCACCGTCCAGCGGGCCACCATGGACGGCGGCTTCGAGACGGTCCGCGAACTCGACCTGGAGGACCGGGTCCTGGTCCCCTGGGACGAGGGTGTCGAGGAACGCGTCGAACTGACCGTGCCCGTCGCCGAGCTGGCGGGTGAGGGCGTCGCCGTCCCCTTCGCCCGGCCCTCCCGGGAGGAGACCGAACCGGTCCTGGACCGGGAGGGGCGCACCGTCGGCCGTCTCCTGCGCCGCCGTGAGGAGATCACCGGCGTGGTGCGGCTCTCCGCCGCCGAACTCGAAGGCCCCTACCGGGCGATGCGGCTCACGGCCGTCGTGGAGAACACGGGCGACTGGATGCCGCAGCCCGGCGGTGATCGCGACGCGGCCCTGCCGTACTCGCTCGTCGCCAGCCATCTGCTGCTCTGCCTCGACCGCGGTTCGTTCCTGTCCATGACCGACCCGCCGGAGTGGGCGAAGGGAGCCGTCGCGGCGTGCCGGAACCTCCACACCTGGCCCGTGCTCGCGGGCGAGCCCGGCCGGACGGACCTGGTGCTGTCGTCGCCGATCATCCTCGAGGACCATGCGGCCATCGCACCGGAGAGTCCCGGTGCCCTCTACGACGCCACCGAGATCGACGAGATCCTCGCCCTGCGCACCGCGGCCCTCACGGACGAGGAGAAGCGTGAGGCCAGGGGCACAGACGAGCGGGCCGCCGCGGTCATCGAGCTGGCCGACACCATGCCCGCGGAGGTCCTGGAACGGCTTCACGGCGCCGTGCGCAGCCTGCGGGAGGTCACCGGCCCCGCGCCGCACGAGGACCCCTTCGCCGACGGTCACGGCACCGCCCGACCCGACACCCCCTGGTGGGACCCGGGCGGCGACACGAGCGTCGACCCCGGGCACGACCGGGTGACGGTGGACGGCGTCCCCGTCGGCGCGGGAAGCCGGGTCGTGCTGCGGCCCGGCCGGCGCCACAGCGACGCGCAGGACCTCTTCCTGCACGGCCGCACCGCGCTGGTCGAGGCCGTGCTGCACGATGTGGACGGCGGTGTGCACATCGCGGTCACCGTCGAGGGCGACCCCGGCGCCGACATCCGCCGCGAACAGGGCCGGTTCCTCTACTTCCAGCCCGACGAGGTCGAGCCCCTGGAGACCGTGTGAACGCCCCCGCGCAGGACCGCCCCCGGACCCTCGTCGCCGGCGTCGGCAACATCTTCCTCGGCGACGACGGCTTCGGCGTCGAGACCGTGCGCGCGCTGGCCGGGCAACCGCTGCCGGCCCACGTCGAGCTCGCCGACATCGGCATCCGCGGCGTCCACCTCGCCTACCAGCTGCTGGACGGGTACGACGCCCTCGTCCTGGTCGACGCGACGGCCCGCGGCGGCGAGCCGGGAACGCTCTACCTCATCGAGCCGGAACCCGGCGGCGGTGCCGTCGCCCCCACGGACGCCGTCGCCCTCGACGGCCACCGGATGTCCCCCGACGCCGTACTTGCCCTGCTGGACACGCTCTGTGCCGGTACCGGCGCCGCGGCGCCGGGCCGCGTCCTCGTCGTCGGTTGCGAACCCGCCTGTGTCGAGGAGGGGATCGGACTCAGCCCGCAGGTCGCCGCCGCCGTACCGGGAGCCGTTCGCATGATCACGGACCTGGTGCACCAGACAGCCCCGGCACCGACCGGTCTCACCCGAGGAGCACACCCATGAACAAGAAGGTCATCGGCGGCGCGGCCGCCGCCACCGCGGTCGTCGCGCTCGTCAAGGGACTCCTCCCGGACATCAGGCGCTATCTGCGCATCCGCAGGATGTGACCCGCACCGCCTGACTCGCGGGATCCGACCAGCGTGCAGTGCCACGGGGACCGCCCCCACGGGGGCGGTCCCCGGGTCGCTCGGTACGACCCGCGCGAGTGCCGTCCCGCGGCCGCTGCACCGAACGGCGGACGCGACCGGGCACCCTCGGCGCGCCGGTCGGAGCGGCCCGGCGGGCGCCCCTGTAATGGGCACGGCCACGCCCGTCCCCGGGCACAACGGGCCACCGCCGCGCAGGACGGAGACCGATGCACGAGATGTCCATCGCGCTCGCCGTCGTCGACCAGGTCGAGGAGGCGGCACGCTCGCACGGCGCCTCCGCGGTGCGCACCGTGCGCCTGCGGATCGGCGAGCTGGCCGGAGTCGTCCCCGACGCGCTCGCCTTCTCCTTCCAACTGGCCTGTGCGGGCACCCTCGTCGAGGGAGCAGAACTCGTCACCGAGACCGTGCCCGGTCTCGCCCGCTGCGCCCCGTGCGGCGACGAGTGGGCGGTGGGCATGCCGCCGCGGCTGACCTGCCCGGTGTGCGACCGGGCCGCCGCGGACCTGGTCTCCGGCCGCGAACTGCGGATCGCCGCCGTGGAGTGGCGAGACGACCCCGCGGACCCCCGGGTTCGCGAACCGATCTCCGAGGAGGGCTGACCCATGTGCCGTGTTGTCGATCTGCAGCAGGCGGTGCTCGCCAAGAACGACGCGACCGCCGGCGTCCTGCGCAGGGAGCTGGCCGCGCGCGGGACGACCGTCGTGAACGTGCTGTCCAGCCCCGGCAGCGGCAAGACGGCCCTGCTCGAGGCCGAACTCCTGCTGGCCCGGGAACGGGGCGTCACGGCCGCGGCCCTCACGGCCGATCTGGCCACCGAGAACGACGCCGTACGCCTCGCCCGTTCCGGACTGCCCGTCAAGCAGGTGCTCACCGACGGGCTCTGCCACCTCGAAGCGGACATGCTCGCCGGGCACCTCCACGGCTGGCTGGCCGAGGACACCCGGCTGGTCTTCGTCGAGAACGTCGGCAACCTGGTCTGCCCCGCCTCGTACGACCTCGGCGAGGCACTCAGGGTGGTGCTGGCCTCCGTCACCGAGGGCGAGGACAAGCCGCTGAAGTACCCCACGGCCTTCGGCCTCGCCCACCTCGTGATCATCACCAAGACCGACATCGCGGAGGCCGTCGGTTTCGACGAGGCCGCCTTCCGCGCCAACGTCGAGCAGGTCAACCCGGGCGTGGACGTGGTCCTCACCTCCGCCCGTACCGGCGCCGGGACGGGAGCGCTCCTCGACCGGGCGCTGGCGGCGGCGGACGGCACCGCGGTCCACATGCCGGTGATGGCACAGGCCCGGGCGTGACCACCTCCGCGCCGGGCCCGGCCGCATCCCGGACCGGGCCCGTCGGCCCCGCGTCCGCCCAGCGGCGTCGGGTCACCGTGCGGGGCGTGGTGCAGGGGGTCGGCTTCCGTCCGTTCCTCCACAAACTCGCCACGGAGCTGGAACTGACGGGCCATGTGACGAACACCGGTGACGGAGTCGTCGCCGAGGTGGAGGGGGCCCCGGTCGCGGTGGCCCGCTTCTGCGCCAGGATCGCCGAGGAGGCCCCGCCCCTCGCACTCGTCGAGTCGGTCCACGACAGGGAGGTCCCAGTCACCGGGGGCAGCCAGTTCCGCATCGTCGCCTCGGACAGGGACGGGCCCGTGCGCACCCTGGTCTCCCCGGACACCGCCACCTGCGCGGACTGCCTGCGTGAACTCGCCGACCCGGCCGACCGCCGCCACCGGCACCCCTTCATCACCTGTACGCACTGCGGCCCGCGCTTCACCATCGTCACGGGCCTGCCCTACGACCGCGAACACACGACGATGGCGGGCTTCCCCATGTGCGCCGACTGCGCCCGGGAGTACACCGACCCGGGCGACCGGCGCTTCCACGCGCAGCCCGTGGCCTGCCCCTCCTGCGGACCGCGGCTGCGGATGATCGTGGCCCCCGCCGCCCCCGGCCTCCGTCCACGGCACGTGGTCGCTCCGGACCCCAACGACCGCAGCCTCGGCGGGCCCGTCGTCGCCGACCCGCTGCGGGAGGCCCGCGAACTGCTGTCGGACGGGGCGATCCTCGCCGTCAAGGGCCTCGGCGGCTACCACCTCGCCTGCGACGCCGGCAACAAGGGAGCCGTGGCGCTGCTGCGCCGTCGCAAGGCCCGCGGCGACAAGCCGTTCGCGCTCATGGCCAGGGACGTCGAGGACATCGAGCACCTGGTCCACCTCGGTGCCGAGGAGCGTGAGCTGCTCACCGGCCCGGTCCGGCCGATCGTCCTCGTGCGCCGCCGCGTACCTCCCGCCGACGCCCCGCCCGGAGCCCCGCGGCCGGTGGAGGGGGTGGCCCCGGGCAGCCCCGACCTCGGTGTGATGCTGCCGTACACCCCCCTGCACCAGCTGCTGCTCGGTCTTCCCGGAGAGGAACGCACCGGCCCCCGGCTGCTCGTCATGACCAGCGGGAACCTGGCCGGGGAACCGATCGTCACCGACGACGAGGAGGCGCTGGAACGGCTGGCGGACCTGGCGGACGCATGGCTGCTGCACGACCGGCCCATCCACGTCCCCTGCGACGACTCGGTGGTGCGCGTCTGCGACGGGGAACTCCTCACCCTGCGCCGCTCCCGGGGGCACGCCCCGCTGCCGGTCACCCTGCCGCTGCCGGTCCCGCCACTGCTCGCGGTCGGCGGAGACCTCAAGAACACGTTCTGCCTGGGCAGCGACCGCAGAGCCTGGCTGTCGGCGCACATCGGCGACATGGACGACCTCGCCACCCAGCACGCCTTCGCCTGCGCGGAGGAGCAACTGGAGGAGATCACGGGGGTGCGGCCGCAGCTGTACGCCGCCGACCGTCATCCCGGCTACCGCTCCGCCCGGTGGGCCCGGCACAACGCCGGGGGCCGGCCCGTCGTGCACGTCCAGCACCACCACGCGCACATCGCCTCCGCCATGGCCGAGCACGGCCTCGACGGCAGCCGCCCCGTGATCGGCGTCGCCTTCGACGGAACCGGCTACGGGGACGACGGCGCCGTGTGGGGCGGCGAGGTCCTGCTCGCCGACTACGACGGCTTCCACCGCTACGCCCACCTCGGCTACGTCCCGCTCCCCGGCGGCGACGCGGCCGTGCGGCGCCCCTACCGCATGGCACTCGCCCATCTGCGCGCGGCCGGTATCGGCTGGAGCGGCGACCTGCCGTGCACCGTCGCCTGCCCGGAGCAGGAGCTACCGCTGTTGCGCCGGCAGTTGGAGCGTGGCCTCAACTGCGTCCCGACCTCCAGCATGGGCCGGCTCTTCGACGCGGTCTCCTCCCTCGCGGGCGTGTGCCACATGGCGGGGTACGAGGCCCAGGCCGCGATCGAACTCGAAGCGGCCGCGGTCCTGGCGGGCGGCGTGTGCGGTGAGCCCTACGCGTTCGGGCTGCGTCCGGCGGGCCGGGGTCCCGCCGCCGCGATGACCGCCGACCCCGCACCCGTCCTGGCCGCGGTCGTCGCCGACGTGCGCGCCGGCACACCGGCGTCCGTGATCGCGGGGCGCTTCCACGGCGCGGTCGCCGCACTCGTCCGCAGGATCTGCGCCACGGCCCGGGAGCGGCACGGGATGGAGACCGTGGCGCTGACCGGGGGAGTGTTCGCCAACGCGGTGCTCTCCTCGGCGTGCGCGGCCGGGCTGCGGGAGGACGGTTTCACCGTACTGCGCCACCACCGGATCCCGCCGAACGACGGAGGGCTGGCACTCGGCCAGCTCGTCGTGGCCGCCCATGCCGCGGGAGACACCGGATGACGCGGCGGCAGACAGTACAACAGCGAGGAGAGACGCATGTGCCTGGCGGTACCCGGCAGGGTGCTGGACATCGAGGACCGGGACGGCACCCGCATGGCCAACGTCGACTTCGGCGGGGTGGTCAAGGAGGTGTGCCTGGAGTACCTGCCCGATCTGAGGGTCGGTGAATACGCCATCGTCCACGTGGGATTCGCCCTGCAGCGGCTGGACGAGGAGTCGGCGCGGCGGACCCTGGAGCTGTTCGAGAACCTCGGGCTGCTCCAGGAGGAGTTCGGCGACCCGGACGGGCCCGACGGGTCCGGCGACTCCCTCGAGGAGGCCCGGCGATGAAGTACATCGAGGAGTTCCAGGACCCGGCCCTGGCCGAGCGCCTGCTCGACGAGATCCGCGCCGCCGTGACGCGGCCGTGGGCGCTGATGGAGGTGTGCGGGGGCCAGACCCACACCATCATCCGGCACGGCATCGACCAGCTCCTCCCGGACGAGGTCGAGCTGATCCACGGCCCCGGCTGCCCCGTCTGCGTCACCCCGCTGGAGGTCATCGACAAGGCCCTGGAGATCGCGTCCCGCCCCGGGGTGATCTTCTGTTCCTTCGGCGACATGCTCCGGGTGCCGGGCACCGGACGCGATCTGTTCCAGGTGCGCGGCGAGGGCGGTGACGTCCGGGTGGTGTACTCGCCGCTCGACGCGCTCCGCGTCGCCCGGCAGAACCCGGACCGGGAGGTCGTGTTCTTCGGCATCGGCTTCGAGACCACCGCGCCCCCCAACGCGATGACGGTGTATCAGGCCCGCAGACTCGGAATCCCGAACTTCAGCCTGCTGGTGTCCCATGTGCGGGTGCCGCCCGCGATCGAGGCGATCATGCGGTCCCCGAACTGCCGTGTCCAGGCATTCCTCGCGGCCGGACACGTGTGCAGCGTGATGGGCACCGACGAGTACCCCGGCCTCGCCGAGCGCTACCGGGTCCCCATCGTCGTCACGGGTTTCGAGCCGCTGGACATCCTCGAGGGCGTACGGCGGACCGTCCTGCAACTGGAGCGCGGCGAACACACCGTGGACAACGCCTACCCGCGGGCGGTCCGGCCGGAGGGGAACCCCGCGGCCCGCGCGATGCTCGCCGACGTCTTCGAGGTCACCGACCGCGCCTGGCGCGGTATCGGCGTCATCCCGGACAGCGGGTGGCGCCTGTCGTCCCGGTACCGGGAGTACGACGCGGAGCACCGTTTCCAGGTCACCGGCATCGACACCCGCGAACCGGCCGCCTGTCGCAGCGGCGAGGTCCTGCAGGGCCTGCTGAAACCCCACGAGTGCGAGGCGTTCGGCACCGTCTGCACGCCGCGCACCCCGCTCGGCGCCACCATGGTCTCCAGCGAGGGCGCCTGCGCGGCCTACTACCTCTACCGGCGGCTCGACCTGCCGGCCGCCGTCACGCGTTCCCCGGAGGGCAGTCCCGTTGTCTGAGACCACCGAAGCCCCGGACGTCCTCGCGTGGACGTGCCCGCTGCCGCATCGCGACCGGTCCCGGGTGGTGATGGGCCACGGCGGCGGCGGGGCCCTCTCCGCCGAACTGGTTCGCGAGGTGTTCGCCCCCGCCTACGGCGGACCCGCGCTGTCCGCCATGGGGGACTCCGCGACGGTCGAACTGGGCGGCGCGCGGCTGGCGTTCTCGACCGACTCCTTCGTGGTGCGCCCGCTGTTCTTCCCCGGTGGGAGCATCGGGGACCTCGCCGTCAACGGCACCGTCAACGACCTCGCCATGAGCGGTGCCCGGCCCGCGTTCCTGTCCTGCGGGTTCATCCTCGAGGAGGGCGTCGAGACCGAGGTCGTGCGACGGGTGGCCGAGGCGCTCGGCGAGGCGGCCCGAACCGCGGGCGTGGAGGTGGTGACCGGCGACACCAAGGTCGTCGAAGCGGGCCACGGCGACGGCGTATTCATCAACACCTCCGGCATCGGCCTGATCCCGCGGGGCGTCGACCTGCGGCCGCAGCGCGTGGTGCCCGGTGACGTGGTGATCGTGAGCGGTCCGATCGGCGTCCACGGCGTGGCCGTCATGAGCGTGCGCGAGGGGCTGGAGTTCGGGGTCGAGATCGAGAGCGACTGTGCGGCCCTCGCCGGTCTCGTCGAGGCGATGCTCGCCGTCACGGGGGATCTGCACGTCCTGCGCGACCCGACCCGCGGGGGACTGGCCGCCGCGCTCAACGAGATCGCGTCGGCGTCCGGCACGGGCGTCGTCGTCCAGGAGCGGTCCGTTCCCGTCCCGGCCCCCGTGGCCAACGCCTGCGCCGTGCTCGGCCTGGATCCGATGTACGTCGCCAACGAGGGGAAGCTGGTCGCGTTCGTGCCCCGTGAGCACGCCGACGCCGTACTTGCGGCCATGCGCGCGCATCCGCTCGGCAGGGAGGCGGCGGTGATCGGCGAGGCGGTCGAGAGCCACCCCGGGATGGTGGTCGCCCGTACGGGGCTGGGAGGCACGCGCGTCGTGGATCTGCCGCTCGGCGAGCAGCTGCCCCGCATCTGCTGACGACGGGCGACCGGCCGCCGCGGCGGCCCGGCACGCACGGCCCCCTCGTGGGGGCGTGGGCTGCGTAGCCGGGCCCGTGATGCCGCCCCCCCGTGCGGGCACTCTCCTCCCCGCGGGCCAGGGGATCCCGAGGGCGAGGGGGTGGCCCGCCTCGCCCTTGGGATCCCGACGCGCCGGAGCCGCTCCCCCTTCCGGAGGGACGCGGCTCCGGCGTGCGTTGCGCGTTCGGACAGTGCGTCAGACGCCGGACCTGACGAGTTCCTCGCCCGTACCCGTGGTGACCCTGACCGGTGGGGTGCCGGTCCCGGTGTGCCGTTGCCTCCAGTTCTCCAGCGCGGAACGGCAGGCGTGGTCGAGGTGGTGGAGGCCGGAGACGTCGAGTTCGACGGGCCGGTCCCGGGGGAGGGCCTCCAGGTTGTCGAGTATCTTCGGCAGCCGCAGGAAGGTCGCGTTGCCGGAGAGGTACGCCTGGACGGGGCCGGCGCCCTTGTCGACGACCTCCAGCCTGACGTGGGAGGTCTCCCAGGCCGTCTTGACGACCGACAGGGCCAGGCCGATGAGTACACCCTCGAACATGCTGACGGCGACGATCGCCGTGGCGGTGACGACGAGGACGAGGGCCTCGCCGCGATTCTCCCGCCAGAGCCCGGCGAGTGCGCGAACGGGGACGAGCTTGGCACCGGCATGGACCAGGGCCCCCGCGAGAGCGGGGATCGGGATGCAGGCGAGGACGTCCGGCAGGAGCGCGGCGAAGAGCAGCAGCCACACACCGTGCAGGACACGCGACGCCTTGGTGCGCGCGCCCGACCGGACGTTGGCCGCGCTGCGCACGATCACCGCGGTCATGGGCAGGGCGCCGAGGACGCCGCACACGGCGTTGCCCGCACCCTGGGCGACGAGCTCCCTGTCGTACGCGGTGCGTGGGCCGTCGTGCATGCGGTCCACGGCCGCCGCGCTGAACAGGGACTCGGCGGACGCGATCAGGGTGAACGCGGCGACCGTGCCGAGCAGGGCGAGGGTGCCGAGACTCCCGAATTCACCCAGCGGCGGCGGCTGGACGGCGTCGAGGAGGCCCTTGACCTCGACGGTGGTCACGTCGACGCCGGGCAGCAGGGTGACGAGGGCCGCCAGTCCGACGGCGGCGAGCGGGCCGGGCACCCTGCGCACCGGCCGTGGCATCCGCCGCCACAGCACCAGGACGGCGACGGTGCCGGCGCCGATGCCGAGGGAGACCGCCGCCCTGCCGTCCTGGGCGACCCCGGCGAGGGCCGAGGGCAGGCCGGCGAGCTTGCCGATGCCGGAGCCAGGAGCCTCGGCGCCGATGACGGAGTACATCTGCCCGGCGATCAGTACCAGGCCGATCCCGGCGAGCATGCCCTCGACCACGGAGAGGGAGATCGCGCGGAAGCAGCGGCCCAGCTTCAGGGCGCCCATGAGCATCTGGAGCACACCGGTGACCAGGACGACGACGCCGAGGGCGGGGAGGCCGAACTCCTGGACCGCCTCGAGGACGAGGACGGTCAGGCCCGCTGCCGGGCCGGACACCTGGAGGCTGCTGCCCCTCATGAGGCCGGTCACCAGACCGCCCACGATGCCCGTGACCAGGCCGAGTTCGGCCGGGACACCGGAGGCGACGGCGACACAGACGCACAGCGGCAGGGCGACCAGGAAGACCACCAGTGAGGCGGCGAAGTCATGCCTCAGATATGGATACTTGCGCTCGCGGGCCGGTGCGGCGTCCGTTCCGGCGCTCGTGCCCGTGCTCACGACCGGCCTCACAGCGCCTCGAACGCGTCGGATTCCGGGCGGTGTTCGCGCACGGCACCGGTGTGGACCTCGTAGTACCAGCCGTGGAGAGTCAGGGTGCCGTCGGCCAGACGCTTCTCCACGCACGGGTAGGAACGCAGGCGCAGCAGCTGGGACAGGACGTGGTGGGTGACCGCGCGTTCCACACACGGGTCGCCGGGGTCGGCGGTGTCCGGTGCGCCGGCCGCGTGGGCGAGCCAGTCACGTACGGCGGGCACGCCGTCGAGGTCGTCGCCGCGCACCAGGGCGCCGACGGCGCCGCAGTGCGAGTGGCCGCAGACCACGATGTCACGGACGCCGAGGACCTCCACGGCGTACTCGATGGTGGCGGTCTCGCTCGCGGGGTGGGCGGAGCCGTACGGGGGCACGATGTTGCCCGCGGTGCGCAGCTCGAAGAGATCGCCCGGACGCGCCCCGGTGATCAGGGCCGGGACGACCCGGGAGTCGGAACAGGTGATGAACAGGACCTGGGGGGACTGGCCCCGGCCGAGCTCGGCGAACTCCTCAGGGCGCTGTCCGAACGTGCGGGCGTTGTCGATGAGGGGCTGCATGGGCTGCATGGCGGTACTCCTCCTGGCGCGCCGTGGGGGTGGCGCGTCGGACGGTCAGGACAGGGTGGTGCCGGACTCGGCCGCTGTCAGCAGCGGAAGACCTGAAGGACCGCGGGGGCGTGGGCGGTCGGGCGTCTCCCGCGTCTGGACGAAGTGCCCGCGGCGCTGCCGCCGCCCGCCCCCGAGCCGGTCGCGCGGACGGCACCTCCAGGTGGTGGTGCCGGACCCCGGCGCGCCGAGTCGCCCGCGGCGACGCGGTGGCGGTCGCGGGTGGGCGAGGGGTCTCCCGGCCGTCCGGACGGGGTGCCGTCGTCACAGGCGGGGCGCGTCGTCCTGTCGGAGGCCGGGGCAGGGGCCCGCCGGCGTCGGCCTCGGCGCGGACGGCCGGCTGATGCTCCGTCATCGACCGGGCCTGGGGCGGCGACTGCGGAGGGTGGGGGGTGAGGGATGCCGGCAGGACCAGGGGGAAACCCGGCGCGAACAGGACGAGCAGGGCGACGACGATGGCCGAGCCCGCGGTCCGGGTCGTCATACGTGTGCTCATGCGCCCCCTTCGTCCGTGCGCGTCCAGCCCAATGGCAGGCCAAAAGACAGGTCAACAACTGGTCAAGGCATACGGTATCCAGGGGAAGTTGTTTGCAGTGTTAACTCGGGGTTGCGGAACGGAGAGCGCCCGAAAAAGGTCGTTCGGCTGTCGGGAAAAGGCTGTTGGCCTGGAGCTTTCACTGCATGCCAGGGGCGTGCGCGATGGCTCCGTGCGCCCCCGAGGTGTTCGATGGTTGCACCTGGAAGTGATGCGGCGGGCGCGAAGGGCGGCTGCTCCGCCGGGCCGCCGGCCCCGTCCGGGTGGCGGCGCCCGCGTCGCGCTCGGCAGGGCGCGCCGGCCCGCTCCGGTGCGCCGTCCACGCGCAGCGCCACCGGCTCCGCGGCACGGCCGGGGGCGTCCTCCCGCACCGGCCCGGGGCGGTGGGGTACGCCGAGGGGCGCTGCGGGAACGCCGACGGGGCGGCGTACGCCGACGCGGTGCCGGGGTACGCCGCCTTGGTCGCGGAACGGCCGCGGGAGGGCCGCGGCCACGGCTGTCGGGCTCGGGACCGGCTCTGCCCGCGCTACTTCGGGTCGCGGCCGAACAGGGACGTGGACCAGAAGTGGCCGAGCACGGCCAGGCCCAGGCACCAGGTGACGGCGAGCCATCCGTTGTGCCCGATCCCGGTGCCGAGCAGCAGACCGCGCAGGGTCTCGATGGCGGGGGTGAAGGGCTGGTATTCGGCGAACGGCCGGAACCAGCCCGGCATCGTCTCCACCGGCACGAACGCGCTGGAGAGCAGCGGCAGGACCATCAACGGCACGGCGTTGTTGCCGGCCGCCTCGGCGTTGGGGCTCGACAGGCCCATCCCGACCGCGATCCAGGTGAGTGCCAGGGAGACGAGCGCCAACAGCCCCACGGCCAGGACCCACTCCAGGGCCGTGGTGTCCACCGCGCGGAAGCCGATGGCCACGGCGACGGCCCCGACGAGGACCACGCTCGTCACGCACTGCAGCACGCTGCCGACGACGTGCCCGACGAGCACCGATGCGCGGTGGATCGCCATCGTGCGGAACCGGGCGATGATGCCCTCGGTCATGTCGTTGGAGACGGACACCGCGCTGCCGATCGTGGTGCCGCCGATCGTCAGCAGCAGGATGCCGGGGACGACGTAGGCGATGTAGTCCGAGCGGTCCGCACCGTCACCGCCGATGCCCGCGCTCATCGCATCGCCGAAGACGTAGACGAAGAGCAGCAGCAGCATGACCGGCGTGAGCAGCAGATTCAGGGTGAGGGACGGGTAGCGTCGGGCGTGCAGGAGGTTGCGGCGCAACATCGTGGTGGAGTCGCGCAGGGCGAGGGGCAGGGAGTTCATCGGAGGGTCTCCTCGTTCTGGCGGGGGACTTCGGCGCCTGCGGTGAGGGCGAAGAAGACGTCGTCGAGGTCGGGTGTGCGCACGGTCAGTTCGTCGGCCTCGACACCGGCCGCGTCCAGTCGGTCGAGGACGGCGCGCAGTTCGCGCTGGCTGCCGTCGCTGGGGAGCCGCAGGGTGAGGGACTCCTCGTCGGGGGCGGCCTCGTGCAGTGCGGACGCGGCGCTCCGGTACGCCAGGGGGTCGGTGAAGCGGAGCCGGACGTGTCCGCCGGGGACGATCCGCTTCAGCTCCTCCGCGGTGCCCTCCGCGGCGATCCTGCCGTCGTTGAGCACGGCGATGCGGTCGGCGAGCTCGTCGGCCTCCTGCAGGTACTGGGTGGTGAGGAAGACGGTGACCCCGTCGGAGACGAGCTCGCGGATGATCTTCCACATGTTGTGCCGGGAGCGCGGGTCGAGACCGGTGGTCGGCTCGTCGAGGAAGATGATCCGAGGGTCGCCGACCAGGGTCATGGCGATGTCGAGGCGGCGCCTCATGCCGCCGGAGTAGGTGGAGGCGGGCTTCGTCGCGGCCTCGGTGAGGTCGAAGCGCTCCAGCAGCTCGGCGGTGACCCGCCGCCCCTCGTGCCTGGGGAGGTGGTGCAGGTCCGCCATGAGGAGCATGTTCTCCTCTCCGGTGATCAGCCCGTCGACCGCGGAGAACTGCCCGGTGACGCCGATGGCGGCGCGCACGGACTGCGGGTCGCCGGCGAGGTCGTGGCCCGCGACCCGGGCCTGCCCGCCGTCGGCCGTGACGAGCGTGGAGAGGATCTTCACGGTGGTGGTCTTTCCGGCGCCGTTCGGGCCGAGCAGCGCGAACACGGACCCGGCCGGGATGCGCAGGTCGATGCCGTCGAGGACGGTCTTGTCACCGTAGGACTTGCGCAGGCCGACGGCGGAGACGGCGGTGGGCGAAGGGTCCTGGCTGGATGTGGGCATGACAGATGAAGGCACGGGGCCCTCCGTTCGAAGGCTGGAGTGTCAGGGGACGTCGGTGCGTCGGTGTGTCGGGCCGTTCCTCGGATGTCAGGACGTGGCGTGCCGGATGTCGATGTTGCCGTGCCGGGTGCGGGCACGGACCTCGACGCTGCCCTCGGTCTGCTCCGGGGCCTCGGACGCGGAGAGCGTGTTGCGCACCTGGCCGGACCTGGAGCTGACATCCAGCCAGGCGGCCGTGCCCTCGCGGACGCCGACCTCGATGGCGCCGTGGGCGGTCTCCAACTGGACGGTTCCGCGAGCCACTTCCCCCACGCGCAGCGCGCCGTGGGCGGTGGTCGCGGTCACCGAGTCCCCGGCGCGCCGGACCTCGATGTCGCCGTTGGCGCCCCGCACCCGCAGCTCGCCGGTCACGGCCCCGACGGTCGTGTTGCCGTGCGAGTTCTTCAGCACCGCGGGGCCGTCGACGAGCCCTACCCGCAGACTGCCGGAGCTGGTGGTGATCTCCGCCGCGCCCTCGACCCGGTCAACGGTGATCGAGCCGTGCGACGCGGTCAGCTTCAGCGGGCCGGTCGTATCGAGGCGGACGTCACCGGACGAGGTCTTCACCCGGACATCGCCGAGCCGGCCCTCGCCGAGCACCTGGACCCAGGCGCCGGTCACATCGAGGCGCGATCCCTCGGGCAGTTCGACCGTCACGTCGACGGTCCCGGTGCGGCCGAACAGATTGGGCTTGGGCGTCCTGACGGTCAGTTCGCCGCTCGCGTACACGACCTCGGTCTGGTCGGCCGTCCTTACGTCCTGGTCCCGCTTCGGGTCACGCGGCCGCACCTCGACGACGGTGTCGAGGCGGTCGGCCGCGGTGAACCGGATGGAACCGGCGTCCACGTGGGCCGTGGCCGAGATCGTGTCGGGAGTGGCGAAAGAAGGCATGGTTGTCCCGTCCTCTTGGGTCTCCAGGACGTCCCAGCTGGTGGGACGTGGTGTGGGTGAAGTGGTGCGGGTGAAGTGGTGAGGCGGGCGCGCGTCAGCGCACCCAGCCCGTGAAGCTCTGTCCGACGGTCTGGGTCCTTCCGGTCGCACGCGGCCGGTTGCCGCTGTCGACCGCGGCCGCCACGGCGCGCACCAGCCACGCGTTGACCGAGAGCCCCTCGCGGTTCGCGGCCTCCTCGGCGCGGGCCTTGAGGTGGGCCGGCAGGCGCAGATTGACGCGGGCGGTGCCGCCCTCGTCGCCGTCGGCCGGTGCCGGGGGTGTGAAGGTCTCGGCAGGTGCGTCCGGCTCCGCCGGGACCCCGCCGTCGGTGGGGGGCGACATCACCACGAACTCGGGGTCGAGCCCGCGCAGCCGTACGTCGACGGAGCCGGGGGCGAGCTCGCGGGTGATCTCGTCCATCGCGGCGGAGAGCACCTTGAGCAGGGTCAGCCGGGTCGCCGACTCCAGAGGGGCGGTGAGTCTCCCGGCCAGCTCGCGTGCTTCGTCGCCGCCGGCTTCGGCGGCCACCGCGAGTTCGCGGCGGAGGTTGTCGACATAGGGGGTGAGGTCCATGGCGCAATAATGGCACCACTTTGGCTCAGTGCGCAAGCCCGGTGGTGCCATGTGGGGGTGGGGTTGCTGGCGCTGCTGCCTTGAGCTGCGGAAAGGCGTGCCGGAGGGTCGGGCTCCGTGTGGCGACGTATCTGCTTTTGCAGGGCTGCCGGTGGTGGGGTGGCATCGTTTGGTGCCACATAGTGCCGTTCTAGCGCCATCTGGCGCGGGGTGGTGCCATGGAGAGCAGTGGGGTCCGGTCCTCCGAGCGCAGCGGAACCCGCCCTGCAACGCCCGGCAGATCCGCGTCGTGGGTGCGGGACGCCGGGTGGCTGGCGGCTGCGCCCAGGATCCCGGGCCGCGGACGCGCTCACCGGGACGCAAGGGTGCGGATGGGCCGCCCGGCGGGCACCCGCCGCCCGGACGGTTCCCGTTCTGTGATCTTCCGGCGGGCAACCCTGCGCACCGCCTTCCGGTCCAACTCCCGCCGCGTCCTGCGCGGGCCACCCGTCCCCCTCACCCCCAGAGGTCGCTGCAGATGAGTCGTCCTTCCGCACCCCGGCCCTCGTCCGTCGGCCGCACTCCCGCGGTCACCGGCGGGCAGCCCGCCCGATCGCGGGCGCCGTTGAGCGCCGTGTGTCTGGTGGCGCTCGTTCTGGGTGCCACCGCCTGCGCTGGTGCGGACGGCGCCGCGGTGTCCCCGGCCGACACCGGCTCGCCGTCGCCCTCGCCCTCGACGGCAGCCGCGACCGTGAGTCCGGCCGCTTCCCCGTCCCCCTCGGCGGCGTCCCCGAGCGCCTCCACGTCGCGCACGGCGGCGCCCGTGCGTTCGACCGCCCCCAGCCGGGCGGCGAAGCGGCCCGGGGCGGGCGGCGGGCAGACGTCACGTCCTGGGTCGGGCGGACAGCGGGACGACTCCCAGGGCGAGCAGCGGAACGTCCCGCAGAACCCCAACCGCGGTACCGACCCGCCGCCGGCCCCGCCGCGGCCCGAGCCCACGCCGCAGTGGAGCGATGCCGTCTGGCAGCCGGGCGACCCGGTCGAGGAGCGGTAGAGGCGGAGCGGGAGGAGCGCCGCGCGAAGTGCACCGTCGGCACGGTCCGAGCGGTCGCCCTCCCGGGGGCGACGCGGAGGCGATGCGCTCGGCCACGTGGCGGAACAAGCGTCGAGCCGCCGCGTCCCACGTCAGCGGGTACCGACAGCGGGTTCCACTGACGCGCGGTCGACGTCCGGACCCCTCATCCTGCCCCCGCGCGCAGTCATAGCGTCGTGCGCCGTGCACGCCTCCGTGCGCCCTTTTCGTGCTCCGGAGCGTAAGGGGCGCACTCCGCTTGTGGGGAGCGCTCCTATGCCTCCCCGGGCGCGACTACTCATCCGATGCGGGGGCACCGGCTGTACGTACTGACCGTTGGTGTCCGGCCGATCACGTTGCGCGGCAGGGCGGTTGAGGGGGGGGCGAGCCGTGATTCGGGTACTGCTGGTGCACGACAGCTGTCTGATGCGGTCAGCGCTTACGGCGTTGCTCGGGCGGGAGCACGACCTGGAGGTGAGCGAGTCGTCGTGGCGGGCGGCCGTCGGGCAGGTCCGTTCCCTGCGGCCGCACGTGTGCATCGTGGACGTCGAGTGCCCGGGCGCGGCGATGCTGGGCAGCCTGATCGGCCTGGCCCGGCGTGCGACCGGGTCGGCCGCGGCGCTCCTCGTGCTCGCCACCGGCACCAGACCCGGTCTGCTGCGCCGCGCCTTCGACGCCGGAGCCCTCGGGTACGTCAGCAAGGACGCGGGCCCGCAGCGATTACTCGACGGCATCAGGCAGGTGGCAGCGGGCGAGCGGTTCGTCGACGAGTCGCTCGCCTTCGGCTTCCTCCAGGCTGCGGAGATGCCCCTGACGTCGCGTGAACTCAGCGTCCTGCGCATGGCCGCGGAAGGCGCGACGATCGCCGAGATCGCGCGCGCTCTGCACCTGTCCCACGGGACCGTACGCAACTACATGTCCGCGATCACCCGCAAGACCGGAGCCCGCAACCGGGTCGACGCCATACGGATATCCCAGCACGCCGGCTGGGTCTGAGCGTCGCCGACCGGGCCGGCGGGGCGGCACCGCCGCTCATGCCTGCCAGTGCCCCACCAGATCGCGATACGTCTCGGAGCGTTCGAGCAGTTCCTCGTGGCGCCCGGCCGTCGCCGTCACCCCGTCGAGAACCAGGACGCGGTCCGCGCGACGTGCCGACGAGAGCCGGTGGGCGATCACCAGCAGCGTTCCCGGCCGGTCGGCGAAGGCACGTTCGGCACGGGCCTCGGCCGCCGGGTCCAGATGGCAGGTCGCCTCGTCCAGCAGGACGAGGCGCGCGGGGGCGAGGTACGCCCGCGCCAGGGCGACCAGTTGGCGTTCACCCTCCGACAGGGCCGCGGGATCGATCCGGGCGTCCAGAGCGCCCGGCCCGTGTGCCACGCGGTCGAGTCCGACGGCGCGTACCGCGGCCTCCACGGAGGCCGTCGGCGCCCCGTCGGGGCACAGGTACAGCAGATTGTCCCGCAGGCTGCCCCCGAACACGTAGGCCTCCTGCGGGATCAGCACCCGCCCGGCCGCGAACACGTCCCGGTCCGGACGGTGCACGGGCCTGCCGCCGATCAGCAGCTGCCCGCGGTCCGGTTCCAGCAGCCCGGCGACCAGCCCGAAGAGAGTGGACTTGCCGATACCGCTCGGGCCGACGACGGCGAGGTGCTCACCCGGCTCCACCAGCAGATCGAGACCGTCGATCACGGGCATCGCACCGGGGCCGTAGGAGAAGGAGAGGGACCGGAGTTCCAGGCGCGGTGCCGTGCCCCCGGACTCCCCTGGCGGTCTCACCGGCGGAGCCGGATGCCCGGGGACCGCGACCGCGCCGTGCGCCCTCGCGCGCGAGGGCGCACAGGACGCCGCCCGGCCCTCGGCGGCCCCGGCGGACGTCGAGCCCGGTGCAGGGGGCTCGCCGGGGCCGGTGAGCCGGTCGAGGATCACCAGCAGCCGGGTGCCGGCCGCGCCCAGGCCGGTCATCAGGGTGTTCAGGGCCGGCAGCAGCGCCTGCGTCAGGTAGGTGAGAGCGCCGAGCAGCTCCCCGGCCGTGACCCCCCGGTCCAGCAGCCAGGGCGCGGTGGCCAGGAGCAGGACGACGGGCGCCTGCCCGGCCAGCCCGAGTGCGAGGGTCCGCACTGCGGCCCACCGGGCGAGCGCCCCCGCGGCCCGGGTCTGCGCGTCGATCAGCGAGCCGGCCGCATCCTCGGTGCGGGCCTCCGCACCGCAGGCGACGACGTCCCGGAGCCCGGCGACGTCGGAACCGAGCCGGGCGGCGAGCTCCTCGTCGGTGCGCAGGAAGTCCCGCTGCCGGGCCGCCATCGGACGCAGCGCCGCGGTGAAGAGCACGAGCCCGGCTGCCAGCGGCGGCAGCACGACCACCAGCAGCGCGGGCGCCAGTGCCGCGAGGCCCGCCACGACGCCCGCGGCCGTGAAGACGAAGGACCTGGTCACCATCACCAGCCCGGCGAAACCGTCCCGTGCCGCCTCCGTCTGATGGGTGAGCCGTGAGACGGCCGCATGGCCGGTGGGACTCCGCCACCCGGCGACCGCGGCGGACAGGGCCGAGGAGACGACCCGGCGGACGAGGCCGTCGCGCAACGGCTCCACGAGGTCGGCGAGACGGCGGAACACGCGTTCCGTGGCGGCTCCCCCGGCGACGACCGCGGCTGCGGCCACCGCCAGCCAGACGAGCCCCACGCCCGGACGCCCGGCGAGGAACCCGCGGTCCAGCGCCGCCGCCACGGCGTACCCGCCGAGGAAGGTCTGCGCGGACTCCAGCAGCGACCAGCCGCCGAGGCGCAGGAGGACGCCGCGCCGCCGGGCGAGGAACGGGACGGCCTGCCGCAGTGTCCTGTGCAGCGCCCCCCGCACGGGACCGGTCGGCGGGTGCGCGGCGGCGCCGTCGTCCGGTCCCGTGCCCCCCGCACCGGGCCGGATCGCACCGCCCGTCGCCGACGGCGCCGCTCCCGCGGCCGTCCGCTCCCGCCCCGCGGCCGTCATGACGTCCCGCCCGTCTGCTCGTGGCCCTCCGCCGGCGTGCTCACCGGTTCAGGTCCTTCCGGCCGGTCGTTCGGCGTCGTGCGGTTCTCGGGAGAGTGGTTCGGCGTCGTGCGACCGTCGCGCGAGGTGCCGTCGCCGGGGCACGCGCCGCCCGGCGCGTCGTCCGCTCCTGCCTCGTCCGCCCCCGCGGTGGCGGGCAGTTGGTCCGGCGCTTCGCCGGGTGCGGCGAACACGGCACGGTACTCGGGCAGCGCCCACAGCGCGGCATGCGGACCGACCGCCCTGACGCGGCCGCCGTCGAGCCATGCGACGAGGTCGGCCCGCGCCGCCGACGAGACCCGGTGGGCGACGACGAGACGGGTGCCGGGCCGCACCTGGTGCAACAGGGCCCGCGCTACCTGGCGTTCGGTGACGCTGTCCAGGCTCGACGTGGCGTCGTCGAGGACGAGTAGTCGTCCGGCATGGGCGAAGGCCCTTGCGAGACCGAGTCTTTGAGCCTCGCCGCCGGAGAGCGGGGCACGGGTCAGCGGTGTGGCGTAGCCGTCCGGCAGCCGGTGCACGAAGGCGTCCGCGCCCGCCGCCCGGGCGGCGGCGACGACCTCGGACGCGGGCGGTTCGCCGGGTCCGAAGGCGATGGCCTCCCGGACGGTCGTGCCGAACAAGGCGGGCCGCTCGAACGCGTACGCCACCTCCCGGCGCAGGACTTCGCGTTCGACCTCCGCCACGGGGACGCCGTCCAGGAAGACGGTGCCGGTGTCCGGGTCGTCCAGACGTCCGGGAAGCCGGGCCAGGGCCGTCTTGCCCGAGCCCGACCGGCCCACCAGGGCCAGTGTGGCACCACCCGGCACGACCAGGTCGACGCCCCTCAGCACGGTCCGGCCGTCGCGCACCACCGAGACATCGCGGAACTCCAGCCGACCCGGACCGTCGGCGGGAAGCCCCCGTGTTCCGTACGCGACGACGGGTGCGGCCATTGCCTCGGCGGTGCGCCGCGCCGCGGCCCGGCCGCGCAGCAGGCCCGACAGCTGCCCGACGACGGCACCGACGCCCGCGGCCAGGGCCGCGTAGCGGAGTGCCGCCAGCAGTTCGCCGACGCTCATGTCCCCTGCCGCCACGCGCAGCCCGCCGACCGCGAGCACTCCGGTCTCCAGCAAGGGCAGCAGCACCGCGCCGCGGGCGACGGCGCGGCCGTAGACATGCCACATGTGCCGCCCCCTGGCGGCGAGTTCCGGCAGTGGGGCCAGTATGCGCGCGCGTTCCCGCTCCCATGTGCCGGCGGCGGCGACGGTGCGGGCTCCGGAGAGTGCCTCGACCAGACGGGCGGCGATGTTCCCCTGGACCCGCTGGTACTCGGCCACCCCGGCGGAGGTCTCGCGGGTGAACGCGCGGACGAGCAGCAGCAGCAGCGGGGCTCCCGCCACGAAGACGGCACCCGTCCACAGATCGGTCACGGCGAGCGCGATCAGTGCGCCGAACGGCAGTACCAGGGCCGGTACGGCGGCCGCGGCGGTCGCGGGTGCCGCGGCGGCCTCCGTCGCGTTCGCCGTCAGCCGGGTCACGAGGTCCCCGCCGGTGAACCGCCCGGCCGCCCTGGGCCCGGCGGCGAGCACCCGGCCCAGGGCACGGCGGCGGATGCGCGCGGCGGAGACCGCGGTGAGCGTGCCGGTGAGGTACGCGGAGGCGGCGTCGCACAGGATGTCCGCGACGACGAGTGCCGCGCAGAGCGCCAGCCACGGTCCGGCCTCCGCCGCGCCGGCGAGGACGAGGTCCAGTGAGCGGCCCAGCAGGGCGGGCAGGGCGATGGCGGCGCCCGCCGAGAGCAGGCCCGTCACGACGAGCGCCGCGGTCCGTCCGGCGGATGCCCGGACCGCGCCGGTCAGCAGCGAGCGGGCGGCGTCGCCGGACCCGGACGGCCCGTCGACGCCACGGGTGCGTTCACCGGCCACGGCCGCCGGACGTTGGGTGGTCATGGGCGCTCCCTCGTCGTCCGAGCCGGAAGGTCCCGGGCGAAGGAACCGCCCGGGACCGTTCGGACTGTGTCACCGGCGTCGCACGGACTGCCCGCGCGACGACCGGGTCAGTTGCAGGTGGTGACGCTCAGGCTGCTGTCGCCGCAGAGCAGCAGGCTCGCGCGGCTGCCGCCGCCGGTGGCGATCTCGTCCGTGAGCTCGTCCTTGGGGGTCTCCATGCTCTGCAGGTCGAGAAGCGACATGATGGTTTTCCTCTCTTGGGGACGGAATGTGCCTTGCCATGACCTCCGATGACCGGAGGTCAGCTCTGGGGGCCGTTCGCACGGCCGGGCGGAACGGGCGGAAGGAAGGGCAGTTGCACCGGGGCGTCGTCCAGCGCGGCGCCGAGGGCCAGCAGACAGCCCGCCGTTCCCGTGGCGAGATCCATGGAGAGCCGCATCATCTGCTCGCCGGGGAAGGCGAGACGGCCCTCGTACGGCAGGGCGTGCCAGGACAGGACACCGATCTGCCGAGCCAGGTCGGCCCGTGAGGTGCCGGGCCCGGACGCGGCCGTCCGGCTCAGGTGAAGCACCATGCCGGCGGCGCCCCGGAAGAGGCCGGGCTGCGCGTAGAACTTCGCCTGCGCGGCTCGTACGATCTCCTGCCGCGCCCGGGTGAAGCGGTCGTCGTCGCCGTGCACGAGCCAGTCGTCGAGCACCATGCCGATGCCCGCGCTGCCCGCACCGAGATAGGGCATGGTGCGCCAGCCCTCGTCGACCTGGAGCGCTCCGCCCGCGCCGTGGACGCAGCGGTCCAGATCGCGATGCAACGCATCGGCGGCGAGGCCGAGCAGGGCCCGATCGCCGGTCCGTTCGTACAGGCGAAGATGCAGCAGGGCCGGGCCGGAGGCGCCGTGGAGCAGCCCGGCCCGGTGCCGGGCGGGCCGGGGGTCGTCCGCCGCCGCGGCACGGGCGACGAGCCGGCCGCAGCGGAGCGCGGCGTCCCGCAGCGAACTCTCGCCGGTGGACTCGGCGAGCGCGTCGAGAGCGAGGCCGATACCCGCGAGACCGCTGTGCAGATCCGGCCCCATGGCCGTCCAGTCCTCGGCGAGGACGAGGTCCACCAGGTCCATGGCCGCCGCCCGGTGCCCGAGGCGGTCCAGCGTCCAGGCGATGCCGGTGAGCCCGTCGTAGAAGCCGAGAGGGGTGCCGGACGCCGGGCGGCGCACGGTGCGCAGCAGCCACTCCTCGGCCTCGGGCCAGGCTCCGCAGCCGGTCTCGGCCAGCGCGTACAGCACTCCGGCCGTGCCATGGGCGAAGCAGGCGCCGCCCAGGGGACCGGCGAACTGGGCTATGTCCCCGGGCAGACAGCGGTCCTCCCGCCCGAAGCGGGCAGAGGCGCGGATGGCCTCCGTCATCGAGTCGCGGCTGTTCGGCCAGTCGCCCGGCTCGACGGGAAGGTATTCCGGCGCGTGCGTCCCGGCCGGTTTCGCGCGGGGCACCGCGGCCGGTTCCGCGGAGGGTCCAGCGGGAGGGGCCTCGGCCGGTTCCGCGGTCGACGTCACGGCCTGGTTCCCGGGCGGCGCCGTGGAGGGGCTTCCGGAGCCCGGGGCGGGCGGGAGGCCGCGGGTGATCTCCGCGACGGCCGCGTCCAAAAAGGCACGGTCCACGGGGAAGTTCTCGGCCACGATGTCCGCCAGATGGGCCGCCTTCGCCCGGTCCACGGCGAACAGGCTGGTCAGCGGAAGGAACAGGGCGAGACGCAGGCAGGCGAGGGCGTACCGGTCGACATCGGCGCCCCTGCGGTCCGCGGGAGCCACGAAACCGGGGTTGGCGATGACCTGCCGGCGGTTCTCACCGATCGGCGCGGCCGCCTCGAAGTCCAGCAGCACCACGGACGACTCGTCCTCGGAGACCATGATGTTGAACAGGTGCAGGTCGTTGAAGACCACTCCCCGCTCGTGGACCCGTGCCACCGCGTCCTCCACCAGCCGGTGGATGCGCAGCGCCCACTCCGTGTAGGCGGTGAGGGCGCGGTCGCCCGGGTTCTCCTCGATCAGTGGATGGCGTCGGGCGAAGAAGCTGTTGAGCGGCCGGCCCTCGATGTGCTCCAGGACGAGGAAGCGATGGTCACCGAGCGTGAACCAGTCCAGCACCTCCGGTGTGCAGTCGAGCCCGGACAGGCGCTCCAGCGCGTCCTTCTCCCGTTCCAGCCGCGTCACCGCGTCCGCGCCGTCGGCCGCCAGCCCGGCGTGCGGCCGGCCCTCCTTGAGCACGACCCGTCTGCCCGTCCGGTCGTCCCGGCCGACGTAGACGCCGCCGCCGTTGGAGAAGTGCAGGGCACGTTCGACGGTGTAGGGGATGCCGTCGGTGGTGGTGGCCGCCCGTGCCGCCGCGTGCGGGCGGAGGAAACCGGGCAGCGTGACCCACTCCGGCACGTGGAAGGAGGGCCCCCTGACATCCGGGACGAGCCGCCCCGAGCCGTCCTCGACGGCGGGCCGTAACTCCCCCTGGTCGTCGCGGCAGTGGCGCTCCGTGAAGCTCCCGTACCGCACGAAGACGGGCCCGGCTCCCCAGCGCAGATCACTCAGGATGTACGGTCCGGGCTCCCCGGCCAGGAGGGCGTCGAGGTCCTCGGCGACGGTCCGGCACTGCGCGTCGTCGGCGGGGTAGACGGTGATGAACTTGCCGCTCCCCGCCCGGTCCGCGTACTTGGCGTTGCGGATGTGCAGCAGATGCCGGCTCGGTACGAACTTGAAGGCGATGTCCCTGGGCACGCAGTAGTCCCAGACCTGGGCGAGCACCTTCTCCGCGTTGTCGAGGCAGGCCGAGACGTGGATCTTCCAGCCCTGCGCGGGCAGGTGGCTGTCGATCGGACGGTACGCGAGCCAGTCGCCCTTGCGGTGCCGTTGCCAGCCCGCGGGTGCCCCGCGCCGCGCCGCCTCGTACAGCCTGCCCGGTCCTTCACCGTCCTCGGCGAGCCGGTGGGGGGCGTCGTAGAACGTCCGGTCGGCGTCGCAGTAGACGGCGTACCCCTTGTTCATCTCGTCCCCCCTGTGGCCGGTTTCGACGCCCCAAACACTGACACGGGCCAGAGGGGCCCCGACAGTCACAACTGCCACCAAGGAACCGTGAGGAACTCACGAGTAGCCAGAGGGGGCAAGGCGCAGGGCAGCCGGCCGGTCCGGGGCGTCCGACACCGCGCCTCGACGACGTCGAGCCCGGTGCCGGACGACCGGCACGGCCCGGGCGGGGTCCGGGCTCAGTCCGCCACGAGGACCACTTCCAGGGTCCGGGGCCCGTGGACGCCCTCGACCCGGTCCAGCTCGATGTCGCTCGTCGCCGACGGGCCGCTGATCCACGTCAGCGGACGGGACGGGTCCAGCCGCCCGAGAGCCTGCGGCACCGAGTCGACCACCTGCTCCGGGACCCGTACGACACAGATGTGGTGGTCCGGTACGAGCGTGATGCGGCGTCGGCCCTGCGCCGGGCCGCCGTCCAGCACGATCGTGCCGGTCTCGGCGATGGCGACGGCGCAGCCGGTGACGACGCTGTCCACCGCGTCGAGCTCCCGCGGAGTGCCCAGCGCCCGGTCGGCGATCCGCACGGGGTCCGCGGCCGCCAGCCACCGCGGTGGCAGACCGTCGGGCACCAGCACCGACGCGGACCCGCGCTCCGCCAGCAGCCGGGCGAGGTGCCCCGCCAGCCCGTCCGCTGAACAGCGGTGCACGAGCGCCCGGTAGTCCGCCAGGTTCTCGGCGAGCAGGTCCGCCCTCTGCTCGGGCGTGCGTGTGCCGTGGACGCGCAGGTAGTCGCGGGCGACCGGCACGTCACCGGGCCGTTCCCCCCGCGGTACGTCCGCCAGGGCGCGGCGGACCCGGCCGAGCACCGTGTCCCTGCTGCTCACTCGGCGCCCTTCCCCCGGGTGCGCTGCCACCAGTCGCGGAACGGCTCGGCCGGCACCTCCGGCACCGCCCGGGTGTCCGTCCAGGCCCGGCCGGGCCCCGGCAGGTGCTCCGGGTGCAGCCGACGGGTGCGCGCGGCGAGCCGCTGGGCCGCGCGCAGCACGCCCGGGTGGTCGAACGTCCAGCGGGCGGCGCGCATCGCGGCACGCTCGGCGGCGTGGCCCTTCGCCGGGCGGATGACGACCTTCCTTCCGCCGCGGGTCACCGGGCCGCCCTCGACGACCCGTTCCCGCAGGTGCACCAGCACCTCCGGGATGTCGATGGCGACCGGGCACACCTCGTAGCAGGCGCCGCACAGCGACGAGGCGTACGGCAGCGAGGCGTCCAGCTCGCTGTCCGTGCCGCGCAGTTGGGGCGTGAGGACGGCGCCGATAGGGCCCGGGTAGGCGGATCCGTAGGCATGGCCGCCGGCCCGCTCGTACACCGGGCAGACGTTGAGGCAGGCCGAGCAGCGGATGCAGCGCAGCGCCTGGCGTCCCACCGGGTCGGCGAGGGCGTCGGTGCGGCCGTTGTCGAGCAGTACGAGGTGGAACGCGCGCGGGCCGTCGCCGTCGGTGGTGCCCGTCCACATGCTGGTGTACGGATTCATCCGCTCGGCCGTGGAGGAGCGGGGGAGCAGCTGCAGGAACACCTCCAGGTCCCGCCATGTCGGTACGACCTTCTCGATGCCGACGACGGAGATCAGTGTCTCGGGGAGCGTGAGGCACATCCGCCCGTTGCCCTCCGACTCGACCACCACGAGGGTGCCGGTCTCGGCGACCATGAAGTTGGCGCCCGAGACGGCGACCTTGGCGCGCAGGAACTTCTCCCTCAGGTGCAGCCGGGCCGCCTCGGCGAGGTCGGCGGGCCGGTCGGTCAGCCCGTCCGGGGCGGGCCGGCCCCAGTCGGCCATCCTCTCGCGGAAGATGTCGCGGATCTCGGAGCGGTTGCGGTGGATGGCGGGGACGAGGATGTGCGACGGGAGGTCGTCGCCGAGCTGCACGATCAGCTCGGCGAGGTCGGTCTCGCAGGCGGTGATCCCGGCCTCCGCCAGCGCGTCGTTGAGCCCGATCTCCTGTGTGGTCATCGATTTGACCTTGACGACCTCGGTCTCGCCGGTGGCGCGGACGAGCCGGGTGACGATGTCGTTCGCCTCGGCGGCGTCGGCCGCCCAGTGGACGTGGCCACCCGCAGCCGTCACCGCGCGCTCCACCTGCTCCAGATAGTGGTCGAGGTGGCGCAGCGTGCGGGTCTTGATCGCGGCGCCGGCGGCACGCAACCGCTGCCAGTCGTCGAGTTCGGCGACGGCCACGGCACGTTTGTCGCGGATGGTGCGCGTCGCGTGGCGCAGATTGCCTCGCAGGGTGGCGTTCCGGGTGGAGCGGGCCGCGGCCTCGGGGAAGGCGGGCATGCCGAGATACGTGCCGCCGCTCATCGAGGGTCCTTGCGCGTGCTCGCGAGGATTTCGGCGATGTGTACCGGGCGGACCGCCGACCCGAGGCGGGTGAGCGTGCCGCCGATGTGCATCTGGCAGGAGTTGTCGACGGTGCACACCGCGTCAGCGCCCGTCGAGGCGATGTTGCGGGCCTTGTCGGCCCCCATCGCCGCCGAGACGGCGGCGTTCTTGACGGCGAAGGTGCCGCCGAAGCCGCAGCATTCCTCGGCGCCGGGCAGCTCGCGCAGCTCCAGGCCCTCCACCCGCTCCAGCAGCCGGCGCGGCCGGTCGCCGAGGCCGAGCATCCGCAGCCCGTGGCACGTGGGGTGGTAGGTGACGGTGTGCGGGTAGTACGCGCCGACGTCCACGACCTGGAGCACGTCGACCAGGAACTCGGTCAGCTCGTACGTCTTCGGCACCGCGCGGGCAGCGGCCTCGGCGAGCTCCCGGCCGCGGCCCTCGGCGGCGGCCTTCGCCCCGATGCGCGGGTAGTTGTCGCGGACCATGGCGGCGCAGGAGCCGGAGGGCGTGACGACGTAGTCGTAGGCGTCGAACGCGGTGACGTAGCGGCGCACCAGCGGTTCGGTCTGGTGCCGGTAGCCGGTGTTGAACTGCGGCTGCCCGCAGCAGGTCTGCGCCGGTGGGAAGTCCACCTTCGCACCGAGCCGCTCCAGGAGGGTGACGACGGCCCGGCCGGTGCCCGGGAAGAGCGTGTCGTTGACGCAGGTGACGAAGAGCGCGACCCGCATGGCTGTCCCTCCTCGGCGGCCCCGGCCCGGGCATCGGCTGCGGCGCCCGGGTCGACTCCCGCCCCGGCCCGGGCTCCGTGGGACGGGCTCGGGCCCGCTGCTCCCAGGCCCGGACCTCACCGGTCGCTTCGTGGTGCCGTAGCTCCCGAGTCTCGCACAGGGTGCCCCGGAGCTCGGGCACACCGCCGATGACATGTCGGCCGTACGGGTCCGTACTAAGGAGGCCCGAGCGCGGTGGCGTCCCGGGGCCGGTCGCGGCGGGCGGCCCCGGGCACCGGCCGCAGCCGGCCGACGCGGAACCGGGCCCCGCGGCGGCGAGCGCCGGGACGCCGCGTGCCCCGCCCGCCCGGGTGCCGAAGGTGGCGGGGAGGCCGCGTCGCGTGCACGTCCCCGGTGCGCCGCGCGGGAGAGCGTCACGGGACGCGGCTGAGCGGACGGCCCCGGCCGAGAGGCTGCAGGGGTGCCCCCATCAGGGGGACGATGGGGCTGCGGCCGAGTGGCCCCGGGCCGGGGCCGCGCCGCACTCCGGTGCGCAGGTCGCGGTGCGGGCAGTGAGGAGGACTGGTATGTGCGCGACCAGGTCCTGGACCGATCCCACGGCGGGGGAGCTGGCTCCGACCGCCTCCGGCGGGCTGCTCGACCTGCTGGGTGTGGCGGCCGTGCTGCTCGACGCCGACGGAAGGATCGATCTCTGGAGCCCCCAGGCGGAGAGCCTGTTCGGCTACAGCGCCGAGGAGGCCCTGGGCCGGTTCGCCGGCCGGCTGATGGTCCACGAGGAGGACCTGGAATCCGTGCTGGGCATCTTCGCGCAGGTCATGGAGGGCGGGGACAGCTGGGCCGGCGCCTTTCCGGTACGGCACAAGGACGGCGGTTCTCGGCTGGTGGAGTTCCGCAACATGCGGCTCATGGACGACCAGGGCGACTTCTACGTCCTGGGGCTGGCCGCCGACCAGACGACGCTCCGGCGGGTCGAACGGGACCTGGCCCTCTCCGCCCGCCTGGTGTCGCAGTCGCCGATCGGACTGGGTGTGCTGGACACCGACCTCCGCTACATCTCGGTGAACCCCGCCGAGGAGCGCATGAACGGCGTTCCTGCCGCCGAGCACGTGGGCCGGCACGTCCACGAGGTGCTGCCGTTCCTGGACGCGTCCTTCGCGGCGACGATGCGCCAGGTGCTGGTGACCGGCACCCCGGTCCTGGACCAGTACACCGTCGGCAGGACCCCGGCGGACCCGGAGAACGAGCACGCCTGGTCGATCTCCTTCCACCGGCTCGAAGCCCCCAACGGAACGGTGCTGGGCGTGGTGACGTCGAGCGTGGACGTCACCGAGCGGCACCGCGCCGTACAGGAGCAACGACGCACGGTGCTCGCCCTCCAGCGCAGCCTGCTGCCCCTCGCACCGCCGCCGCGACCGGGCCTGGCGGTCGCGTCCCGCTACCGGCCCGCCCGAGCCGCGGTGGAGATCGGCGGGGACTGGTTCGACGTCATCGCGCTCGGCGGCGACAAGACCGCCCTCGTCGTCGGTGACGTCATGGGGAGCGGCGTGAGCGCCGCCGCCACCATGGGGCAGCTCCGAACCGCCACCCGCACTCTCGCCTGTCTCGACCTCGACCCCGCGGAGGTGCTCGGTCACCTCGACCGCATCACCGAGGAGCTCGCGCAGGAGACCATCGCCACCTGCGTCTACGCGGCCTACGACCCCCGCACCGGCCAGTGCCACATGTCCCAGGCCGGCCATCTGCCCGCCGCCCTCCTCCATGCCGACGGGACACGGGAACTGCTCGATCTGCCCACCGGCACCCCGCTGGGAGTCGGAGGGGGCGACTTCCACGCCGCCACGGTCGCCCTCGACCCGGGCGACCAGCTCGTCCTGTACACCGACGGTCTGGTCGAGAGGCGGGACCAGCCCATCGACGCGTGCCTGGACAACCTGCTCGCCCTCCTGGACGACCCCGAGCGCTCTCCGGACGACACCTGCGATGTGCTGCTTCGCACCCTGCGCCCTCCCGGTGACCACGACGACGTGGCGCTGCTCGTGGCCCGGGTCCTGCACTCCGTGCCCGGTGCGGAGGCCGTGCGGCCGCCCGCCCCGGGGAACGAGGAACACGGCCCGGGCGCGCGCGCCCGGCCGCGGGAGCGGTGAGACCGGGCTCCGGTTCCCCACGGCGGGCGGCCCCAGCCGCGCCTCAGCGCAGTCGAGCCGTCGCGACATGGATCCTGAACCCGCAGGGCACGCGCCCGTCCGGACCCGCCATCTCCTTCGCCTCGGTCATGAAACCCGCACGCAGACGCTCCACGGCGGCCCGGTCCAGCGGGCCGAGGTCGTACATCCGGGACACGACCTCCCACACCTCGTCGGCCGAACCGCCGAGATCGATGGGGACGGTCTCCCAGTGCGTCGCGGTGAAGCCCGCCGGCCCCAGGATGCCGTCGAGCCCGTCGCGACTGCGCGTCCTGCTGTCCCCGAGTGCCGGGATGCGCCGGGAAGGGGGCGCTGCCTCGACGAAGGACCGCAACATGGCGATGAAACGCCCGTACGCCTCGCCGCCGACGGCCCCGCCGCCCAGGACGCACGCCAGCACGCCGCCGGGCGACAGCACCCGGGCGACCTCGGCCGCCACCTGATCGACCTCGGCCATCAGCATCAGCGCCATGTGCGAGACGCAGGCGTCGAAGCTGTCGTCGTCGAAAGGGAGACTCTGCGCCCGGCCCTCCTCCAACCGCGCCCCGGACAGCGACGGTCGGCGCCGCGCCAGGGCCAGTGACTCCGGTGAGAGGTCGACTCCCGCGAGCCGCCTCCCCTCACCGCGCGCCAGGTGCTCCAGCAGCAGGCCGTCGCCGCATCCGAGGTCCAGAACGCGTCTGCTTCCGGCCACCCGATGGCACAGGATCTCGTAGCTGGACCGGCCGTCCGGGGCGCGGCCGCCCTCGAACGCCTCCGCCGTCACCGCTGGACGCTCGGCGTGAAAGGCCCGGAGGAACGCTTCCTGCGATGCGGTGGCCGTCATGTTCCCAACCTACGACGCCCAACTCCCGCGAGGGGCGCGCTCGCGGGCGATGCGTATGGCCGTGGATCGTCCCGCCGGGCGATTGAACAACCGCGCGGATCCGTACGTTTCAAAGGTAACTGCATATCAGTTGCAACGAGCAACGGCCCGTGCCCGGTTCCGCCCGAGCCGGGCCGGGGCCGCGGCGGCGGCATCGTGTTCGCCCGGAACGCCCAGGTGTCCGTGCGTCCGGGGCACGTGTGTCGCGGCCGTCACGCCGCCCACGGCAACTGTTCTGTGGACAAGGGGTGAGTCGATGTCCGGGATCCTCCGGGCATCGCCAGGAATCCGTACGACATGCGGCTTTCCCGTCCGGGGGCTGCGGAACAGGAACGAACGTGATGTCCAAGCGAACCGGCCGGATCGCGGTGCTCGCCGCGCTTCCCGCCGCCCTCCTGACCACCTGCGTCGCGTCCACGGCGTTCGCGGCGGAGAACCCGGCGTTCCAGATCGACCTCGAGCAGCTCAACGACTCCGGTTCCCGGGGGACGGCCATGCTGAGTCTTCGCGGCAGGGAACTGACGGTGTGGATCAAGTCGGAGGGCATGGTCCCGGGACAGCCCTCGGCGCAGCACCTGCACGGGTCGACCGACGGGCACGACTTCCACTGCCCGGACGCGAGCGACGACACCGACGGCGACGGGATCCTCAACAACACCGAGGCCACGAAGGACTACGGCGACATCAACATCTCCCTCACCACGGAGGGCGGGACGGACGCGGGCAGCGGCCTGGCCGTCGACCGGATGCCCGTCGCCGACAAGGAGGGCAGGATCACCTACAAGCGGACCATCACGGTCTCGCAGGACGTGGTCGACAACATCAAGGACCTGCACATCGTGCAGCACGGCATCGACCGCAACGACAACGGCGAGTACGACGTCGAGGGAGCCGGCAAGAGCGAACTCGACCCCAAGCTCCCCCAGGAGGCGACCGCACCGGCCAACTGCGGGGTCGTCAAGGGCGCCGCGGTCGGGTCCATTCCGGTCGGCGGGATCGAGACCGGCAGCGGACCCGGTGCCGCCGGGCTCTCCCCGGGCGCGGTGACCGGCGGCGCCGTCGTGGCGGCGGCGGCCGGTGCGCTGGTCGTCGTCCGCCGGAGGACGACCACCCGCTCCGCGGCGGCGAAGACGGCGGGTGCCGCATGAACCGCTCCCCGGGCAGCGGCGCAGGGCCCGGTGCCCTGCGTGCGACCGTGTCGGTGATCGCACTCGCGGCGACGCTGCTGCTCACGTCCTGCGGCGGCCAGGACACGGCGGCACCCCCGGCCGGCTCGGACCGGAGCGCGGCACAGGACCCGGCGGGCGGTCAGGAAGCGGGGGCGGGCGCGGGAGCGGGCAAGGCCGCGGGGGCACTCGCCCGGTCCGCGCCGCGTGTGGTGTCCATCCCGTCCCTGGGAGTGCAGAGCGAACTCGAGTCGCTCGGGCAGAACAAGGACGGCACGATGACGACCCCGAAGAACCCCGACCTTGCGGGCTGGTACGAACCCGGCCCCACTCCGGGCTCCCAGGGGCCGGCGGTGATCGCCGGGCATGTGACCTGGAACGGCAAGGCCGCGGTCTTCGAGAAGCTGAAGACGCTGAAGGCCGGCGACACGATCAAGGTGACGCGCGAGGACGGGAAGACGGCCGAGTTCGCGGTGGACCGCATCGCCGAGTACCCGAAGAAGGAGTTCCCCACCCTGGAGGTCTACAAGAACCTCGACCACGCGGGCCTGCGACTGGTCACCTGCGGAGGTCAGTTCGACGCCGACCGCCACTACTACCCCAACAACGTCGTGGTGTTCGCGAGCATGGTGGCGGTGGCGTAGGGCGTGTTCCGAGAAGGGTGCCGTCCGCCCGCAGGGCGGGGGCGGCGGCGCCCGGCCCGGGCGCCGCGGGGGAGTCACCGGACGGAGCGCCGCGGCGCGTGGACCCCGCGTCCGCCCGGGTCACCGGGGCAGCGGTCCGGTTCCGATCAACTCCATCGTCCAGCCCTGGCCGTTGAAGTGCACGTTGACGACGAGAGCCTGAGCGGTGCGGCCGTCGGGCAGTTCCACCGTCACGGGCGAGTCGTCCGCCATGTCGGGCGTGAACCCCTCCGGCTCGTCCTCCTGCCTGAACGAGGTGGCCCCCGCCCAGGGGGCGCCGTCCTCGTCGGGGGGATTCTCGGACAGCCGGACACGGGCGAACCGCACTCCTCCGACGACTGCCGGGCCGGCATAGGTGAACTGTGTCGCTCTCACGTCGAATACCCCCTCGGGACAGGGCCGGGCCTGTGTGCCGGTGGCACCGGACGCAGCCGCTCGCGGTCCCTGCCGTGTGCCCCGCAAGCGGGTCGTCATGCACGGCCGCCGCCAGGTGCCGTCGGGCCGGTGTGCCACGACCGGTGTGTCACGACCACGGGGACGGGGCCTGCCGGTGGGGCCGAACCGCCGGACGGTTCGGCGGTGATGGCCATGCCGGCCGTGTGCGACCGCGTGCCCGCCACGGAGGTGTCGGCAGGACGGCGGACGTACCCGTGGGCGTCCTGGCACGGCACCCGGACGCACGCCCCGGGCAACCGGTGCACACCCACCGGAGAGGCGTTCTCAAGGTCGGTACACGAGTTCGATCGCCGCGGCCGCGATGACGGCCCAGACGCCGATGCCGAGCACCCACATGGCGTCGAGGAAGGCGCCGGCGGCGATCAGGACCACCGCCGCTCCCGCCAGGGCGAGAGTGGCCCGGCGTATTCCTTGGTCGGGCAGCCAGTCAGGCATCACACGAGCAGTATGCAGCCCGCTCCGCGGTTCCCCGCGGCCCGTCCCGATCGCTGACGCTTCCTTGACACCCGCGAACCCCGGAACGGCTCGGCGACTCGGCGGGCCGGGTGACCGCCCCCGCCGGAGGGCTTGGCGCGACACGGGCGCGTGGGCTGCGTTCCCGGTGGGGTTCCCGGACGGCCGCCTGGGAACCGGCGGGTGGGCAGGACCGCCGTGCCAACGGCGGCGGGCGGTGCGCTGCCCCACCGTCTCCGTTGCGGGCGTTTTCGCGGCATAAGAAGCTGGAGGCACGGTGTCCCGGTGGGGGGCGCACCGAGCGGCGGGCCCTTCCCGTTGGCTGCGGGGCCGGGGGGAGGACGAAGTCAGGCATGCGGCGGAGGTGACATCGGTGGCGATCCCGCTGGTGGTGGGCGTCGACGGGTCCGAGGAGAGCCTGGAGGCGGTGGACTGGGCCGCCGGTGAGGCGGTCCGGCATGATGTGCCGCTCCTCCTCGTGCACGCCGCCGCGCCGGGCCACCGGGCGGCCGATCCGATCGGCGTTGCCGCGGAACGGGCCCGGAAGAACGCCCCCTCGGCGCGGCTGTCCGTCGAGGTGCTGCACGAGGACCCTGCAACAGCCCTGCTGGGCAAGGGGCGCAACGCCTTCGCCCTGGTCCTCGGCCCCAGAGGGCTCGGAGACCTCGCGGGGCTCCTCCTGGGATCGGTCAGTCTTGCCGTGGCGGCGCGCGCCGACTGCCCGGTCGTCGTCGTGCGCGGCCGGCCGGAGCACCGCGGCGTCCGGTTCCGCAGCGTCGTCGTCGGCGTCGAGGACGGCGAGGGAAGCGGCACCGCGGTCGAGTTCGCCGTGCGCGAAGCCCATGTGCGGCGCTGCCGGCTGGTCGCGGTGCACGCCTGGAGCGTCCCGCTCGGGGGCCTGGCCGAGCCACCGCCCCCGGCCGAGTACGGGGCCCTGACCCCGCGCCGCCCGCCCGCGCAGGTGCTCGACGACGCGCTGAGGGGCCCCGTGGAGAGGTACCCGAACGCCCCGGTGGGCCGTCGGGTGGTCGAATGCCCCGCACGTCAGGCGCTCCTTGAGGCCGCGTCCGAGGCCGACCTGCTCGTGGTCGGCGCCCGCAGGCGACGTGGGCACCTCGGGCTACAGCTGGGCCTGGTCAATCATGCGCTGCTGCATCACGCGCCGTGCCCGATCGCCGTCGTCCCGCAGATGTGACGGATCGGAGCGCGGGCGACCGGTTCGCCGTCGGCCGCCGTGACCGCCGTCGCGTACGGACGCCTCGCCGCGACCGGCCCCGACCGGGTGGGGGTACGCGCTCGGCTCCGCCCCCGTCACGGGCGAGCGCCGGGTCCTCCGGCGTCGTCGGTCCGGTAGGTGAGGTGCGTGGCGACCGAGACGACCCCGTCCACACTCCTGCACAGGCGTTCGACGATGGGGGTCAGGCTGCGGAACTCCACGGATCCGTCCAGGGTGACCCGCCCCTCTCGGACGTCGACCGACACCTCCGACGGTGCGAGCCCCAGGGTCTGTTCCAGCACCTCCCGGGTGATCTCCTCGCGAATGGCGTCGTCGCGGCGGAGGAAGATCCGCAGCAGATCGCCGCGGCTCACGATGCCCCGGAGCCTGTCCGTCTCGTCCACCACGGGCAGCCGCTTGATGCCGTGGACCTCCATGAGACGGGCCGCCTCGACGACATTCCACTCCGGTCGCGCGCACACCGCGGGAGCCGACATCAGTTCCTCGGCCCTGACTCCCTCGGCCTTGGCCCTCTCCCACGCCTCCGGATGCGGAACCGCCGCCCTGCCGGACGGGTCGGCCTGGTCCGCGCACTTGCGCAGCAGGTCCGCCTCGGACACCACACCCATCGGGCGGTCGTGCTCGTCCACCACCGGTACGGCGGTGACGTCGTTCTCGGCCAACAGCTTGACGATCTCCTTGAACGGCAGGTCACGCCGTGCCCGGACGACCTGTCGGGTCATGAGCTCTGCGACCGTTCGGTGATGCATGGCGCCTGTCCCTTCGAGGCCCGTGCCGGCGTACGTGGTCATGTCGAGCTGTCGGAACCGGCACTCCGACGGGGTGCGGCTCAGGCCCGCGTCGGCCCCGTCCGGAGAAGGGGACCGGTCGGCCCAGGATCGGGGCTTTCCGGCCCGTGCGGCGGCACGAGGCGCGTGGCACGTTGGGTTACAGCAACATTCTGAGGAAAGGGCGGCGGTCATGCGAGCGCACCTCGGCGACCAACTCGTCATCGACAGCCCGGCGACCGGCGGTACCAGGCGCGACGGCGAGATCGTCGGACTCCACCACGAGGATGGAACACCCCCCTACGACGTGCGCTGGTCGGACACGGACCAGGTGACCCTGGTGTTCCCCGGTCCCGACGCCCATGTCCGTCACCTGGAGCACCCGTCCGGGGCGACGCCCGCGCCTTCCGGGCCTGACGCGGAGCGGGCGGGCACGACGCCCGCCCGGACCGGACCGGACCGGGCCCCCAGCCCCGGCGACATCGGCCGGCGGGTGGCCGCCGAGCGGGAGCGGCAGGGGCTCACCCGGGCCACCGTGGCCGGGCGCGCCGCAATGGCTCCGCAGTACCTCGCGTACCTGGAAGAACGCCCGGCCGACCCCGGTCCGGGCACGCTGACCAGGCTGGCCGGCGCGCTGGGAACGAGTGTGGAAGCCCTCCGTGGGGGCGGCGTCGATCTGCCGCCCGGGCAGGGCCAGGCACTCCTCCACCCCGAGCTGCGGGAACTCGGCGAGGAGGAGTGCCGTGCCCTGCTCTCCACCCATGGTGTGGGCCGTGTCGCCCTGACGACCCCCGACGGCCCGGCGGTCGTTCCGGTGAACTACGAGGTCATCGACGACGGGATCGCCTTTCGCACCGCACCCGGCTCGGTGCCCGCGGCCGCGGTGGGGTCCGAGGCCGCCTTCGAGGTCGATCAGCTGGACGAGACCGCGGGCCAGGGCTGGAGTGTTCTCGCCGTCGGCCCGGCGCGTCACGTCACGGACCCCGATGCGGTGCGACGGCTGGCGGACGGCGCGCACACCCGCCCGTGGGCGGGTGGTGAGCGAGAGATGTGGGTGTCGATCCGGCCCCAGCGCCTCACCGGCCGCCGTATCGGTCCTGCCCCTCGGTGAGCGGACCGGGCGGCTGACCCGGTGCCGGAACCGCCGGGTGACTCCCGAGGCGGCGTGAGGCGGCGTGAGGCGGGCGGGGCCTTCCGGACGCACGGACCCGCCCGGCGCCGGGGCCGGAGCCACCGGCCGCGTGAGGTCCGCGAACCGGTACCGCGTGTGTCGCGGAGGTGTCCGGGTGGTGCGACGGTATTCACAGGGGGTGCTCGACGAGGCCGCACAGGAAGGCGGTGGGGACGGTGGAACTCCCGCTGGTCGTGGGCGTGGACGGGTCGGACTCCAGCCTGGCGGCGGTCGACTGGGCCGTCGGCGCAGCGGCACGGCACGGGCTCCCTCTGCGCCTGGTCTACGCCTCCTTGTGGGAGCGCTACGAGGGCAGGCGGCCGTCCTTCAGTACCGATCGTCCGGCCGAGGAGGTCATGGGGGAGCACATCGTCGCGTCCGCCGTGGAGCGGGCCCGGCTGCGTGACGCGGAGGTGAAGGTGTCCGGCGAGGTACTGCCCGACGATGCCGTGTCCGCGCTGCTGCGGGAGGGGCACGACGCCTCCGCCGTGGTCACGGGATCCCGAGGCCGCAGCGATCTGGGAGGGATGCTGCTGGGATCGGTCGGTCTCACGGTGGCGGCCCGCGCGACGTGCCCGGTCGTCGTGGTGCGAGGTTCCGAGCGGAACCGGCAGGGAGCCTACGGGCGGGTGGTGGTCGGCGTCGGTGAATCGGAGGAGGACATGGGAGCCGTACGGTTCGCCCTCCGCGAGGCCGAGGCCCGCGGCTGCCTCCTGGAGGCCGTGAGGGCCTGGCGGTGCCCCGCGCACGCACATGCGGAGCATCCTCTCCTCGCGGACGATGCCGGCCGCACGCACGAGGAGCGGGCTTCGGCGATCCTGGACGAGGCACTGCGCGATCTCGTACGGGGCCGGGCCGAGGTGGAGGGCCGGGCCGTCGAAGGGCCCGCCCACAAGGTCCTGCTGAGCGCTTCGGCCGGCGCCGACCTCCTGGTCGTCGGCGCCCTGAGACCGCACGGCCACTTCGGTCTCCAACTCGGCAGGGTCGCCCACTCCCTGCTCCATCACTCCGAGTGCCCGGTCGCCGTCGTCCCCGAGCGCACCTGACGTCCGCGTCGACCGCGCTCCCGTGCACCTCGGGAAGGAAGGGGTGAGGACGGCGTATGGCGGAGTGGACCTGGCAGTACGAGGGCTGGGAACCCGCGGCCGAACGGCTGCGTGAGTCGCTCTGCACCCTCGGCAACGGCTACTTCGCCACCCGTGGGGCCGTCCCCGAGAGCAGGGCGGGCCCGGTGCACTACCCGGGGACCTACGTGGCCGGATGCTACAACCGCCTGGAGTCCACCGTGGCCGGGCGCACGGTGGTGAACGAGGACCTGGTCAACCTCCCGAACTGGCTGCCGCTGAGGTTCCGCCTCCGCCCCGCCGGCGCGCCGCCGGGCCGGTGGTTCACCCCGGACACCCGCCCGTTCCTGCAGTACCGGCACACCCTGGACCTGCGGCGTGCCACACTCACCCGGACCTTCCGCTACCGGGACGAGCAGGTCGGCGGGCTGAGCGTGGAGCAGATCCGCGCGGTGCACATGGCGGACCCCCATCTGGCAGTGCTGCGCACCGTTTTCACCGCCGAGGGCTGGTCGGGAGAGATCGAAGTCGAGTCGGCGATCGACGGAGACGTGGTCAACGCCAACGTGCACCGGTACCGTTCCCTCAGCCGGAGTCACCTGGCGCAGGTGCGGACCGGTGCGGAGGAGTCCGGGACCGTGTGGCTGCGCTGCCGCACCAACAGCTCCGACGTCGGCGTCGCCATGGCGGCCCGGACGGTCGTCCACGGCCGGGAGCCGACTTCGTCGCTGCTCCGTCCCGCTCGGCACCGAGCCGTCCGCCGTCTCGTGGTCCCCGTCGCTCCCGGCGTTCCCGTCGTCGTGGACAAGACCGTGGCGCTGCACACCTCACGCGACCCGGCGATCGGCGATCCGCTCGAGGCGGCCGTCGACCGGGCGTCCACCGCCGGGGACTTCCCGACCCTGATGGAATCCCACGTCACCGCCTGGGCCCAGCTGTGGCGGCACGCCGACGTCCAGGTGCCCGGCCAGGCCGGTCGCGTCCTGCGCCTGCACCTCTTCCACGTTCTGCAAACGGTTTCCCCGCACACCGCGGACCTCGACGTGGGCGTGCCGGCCCGGGGTCTGCACGGCGAGGCGTACCGCGGACATGTCTTCTGGGACGAACTGTTCGTGCTGCCGTACCTGAACCTGCACTTCCCGGAGGTGTCCCGCGCGCTGCTGAACTACCGGCACCGTCGCCTTCCGCAGGCGTGCCGCGCCGCCCGGGAGGCGGGCCGGGCCGGGGCGATGTATCCGTGGCAGAGCGGCAGCGACGGCCGTGAGGAGGCTCCGCGGCTGCATCTCAATCCCCGCTCGGGCCGGTGGCTGCCGGACCACTCCCGGCTGCAGCACCACGTCGGCTCGGCGATCGCGTACAACGTCTGGCGGTACTGCGAGGCCACGGGCGACACGGAGTTCCTGCACACCAAGGGAGCGGAGATGCTGCTGCACATCGCCCGCTTCTGGGTGGACACGGCCGCCTTCGACCCCGGGTCGGGCCGTTACCGCATCCTCGGGGTCGTCGGCCCCGACGAGTACCACGACGGCTACCCGGGTGCCGACCGGCCCGGACTGGACGACAACGCGTACACCAACGTCACCGCGGCCTGGGTACTCGGCCGCGCCCTGGACCTCGTGCGGCGCCTTCCGGAATGGCGCCGCCGGGAACTGTTCGAACGCGTGGAACTGGACGTCGACGAACTCCCCAGGTGGGACGAGGTGTCACGATTGCTGACGGTGCCTCACCACAACGGTGTCATCAGCCAGTTCGACGGCTACGGCGACCTGGACGAGCTGGACTGGGACCTCTACCGGGAGCGGTACGACGACATCCGGCGCCTCGACCGGATACTCGAGGCCGAGGGGGACGACGTCAACCGCTACCAGGCGTCCAAGCAGGCAGACGTACTGATGCTCGGCTACCTCTTCTCGCCGGCCGAGCTGCGGCACCTGTTCGGCCGTCTCGGTTACGGCCTCGACGACGAGCTGTGGCGCAGGACGGTCGACTACTACCTCCGGCGCACCAGCCACGGCTCCACCCTCAGCGGCCTCGTCCACGGCTGGGTCCTCGCCCGGGTCAGAAGGGCCGACGCGTGGAAGTACTGCCGGGACGCCCTGGAAGCGGACATCGCCGATGTCCAGGGCGGCACCACCGGCGAAGGCGTCCACCTCGGCGCCATGGCCGGAACCCTCGACCTGGTCCAGCGCGGCCTGACCGGAATGGAGACCCGCGAGGAGGCGTTGTGGCTGGATCCGGTGCCTCTTCCCGCGCTGTCCGAGTACGGCTTCTCGCTGCGGTACCGCGGACACTGGGGCGTGGGAGTACGTCTGCGGCGAGGTCGGTTGCGGATCACCGTACCGGCCTCGGGGGAGCCACCGATCCGGGTGGTGCTGACCGACAGGGCCGTCACCGTCGCACCCGGGGAGAGCTGCACGCTCGTGCTGCCAACACGTTGACCTGCACTCGAGCGCCGTCGACACCACGAGCCGCCCGTTCCGTTCCCGGCGCTGCCGGGAACGGAACGGGCCCTGGCATGCGTACGGGATGCGGACGACCCACACTGGCATGGGGGGCCGGTCGGGACGGCGGCGCTGACTCCTCGCAGACCGCGAGGACCGAAGGAGGCGGCCATGACCACTGCACGGGAGATCATGCACATCGGCGCCACGTGCATCCAGGAGAGCGAGACCCTGGTGGACGCGGCGCGCCGGATGGGTGAGCTGGGCATCGGAGCTCTCCCGATCTGCGGGCCGGACGACCGGCTCCACGGGATCATCACCGACCGCGACATCGTGGTGAAGTGCATCGCCAGGGGCAAGGACCCGAAGACCATGACCGCGGGCATGCTCGAGCAGGGAAAGCCGGTGACGATCGACGCCGGCGCCGACTCGGACGAGGTCCTGCGGGCCATGGAGCACCACAGGATCCGACGGCTGCCGGTCGTCGAGAACCATCGTCTGGTCGGCATGATCAGTGAAGCGGACCTCGCACGCCGCCTGCCGGATGAGCAGGTGGGGCACTTCGTCGAGGCCGTCTGCGCCGGGAAGTGACCGGGGGAGATCCCTCGGCTCCGCACCGGGAGAGGCGCGGGGGCCGGATGCGGTTCCCTTCCCGTGCCGGGGCACTCCGGGCGGGCGGTCCCGGCGGCACGCTCGGAAGCTCGTCCCCGAGGAGGTCGGCATGAGGTTCAAGGCAACTCGCGTGGCACGGGCGGCCATCGCCCCGGTGGTCGCCGTCCCGCTCGCGTTCGGCGCATTCGCCCCGAACGCCTTCGCACAGGCGCCGACTCCCGGCCCGACGGGCACATTCGGGCCCGACTGCTCGGAACTGCCCAGGAGCGGGGCGGGCAGTGCCGCGGTCATGGCCGAGCAGAAGGTGGCGGACGCCGCGGCCGGAAGCCGCCAGCTGGCACAGCTGGCGTCGGCGCTGGCGAAGGCCGGACTCGGCGAAACCCTCAACGAGTCGAAGGACATCACCCTCTTCGCGCCCACCAACCACGCCTTCAACAGCCTGACCCAGGCACAGCGCGAATCCCTGTTCAACGACCCGGAGCAGTTGAAGAAGGTACTGACCTACCATGTCGTGGACGCCGACATCACCCCGAGCGAGCTGCCGAACGGCTCGTTCAAGACGCTGGAAGGCTCGCAGCTCACCACCTCCGGGTCCGGTACCTCCTTCAAGGTCAACGGCACGGCGGACATCGTCTGCGGCAACATCGCCACAGCCAACGCCACCGTCTACCTCATCGACGGGCTCCTCACGCCGCCCGACTGACGGTGAGAATGTGACGTGGTGACGCTGCGGGAGGTCCGACCGGAGAAGACAGGCCGGTGCCCGCAGCGGGAAGTGGTTCGGCGAGCTGCGTGGGCGGGTCGTCCGCGCAGCTCGCCGCGTCCGGTGCGATCGTGGCCGAGGTCGCCAAGGCCCCAGCGTTCATGCGCCGGGCCGGGGAGCCGGGCATGCCCCGGGCTCGGGCCCCGGGACCCTGGGCGAGTCCGTCACCTGTGCGACATCAGAACGGCAGTCGGCTCCTCGCCCGGCGCCCAGCCGATCCGGACCGCCCGACAGCCCGCGAACTGCTGTGGAACGACTTGCTGAACATGCGTCCCAGGAATCCGGGGGCCTTCCCGCCCGCACGGGCACCCGTGCCCAGCACTCGCTGTGTGCCGTTCTGCGGGTGCCTGGACAGGCGCGGCAGAACAAAGGCCAGAACAAGCACCACCGCGCACACGGCGACGATTCCGGCAGCCATCATGACGCGCTCCTCTCGTCGGGGTCCCCTCCCGGCTTCCCCGGAGCGACCGGAGCATGCCGTCCTCGCCCACGCGGGTGCCCGCGCGGTGGTGCCGCACGGTAGCGGCCCGTCCCGCCCCCGGTGGGTGACGGACGGCCGGAAGGGCCACTCGGTCCTGGGGTGGGCCCGGGAAGCCCATGGGCGGCAGGCCGTGCGGCGAGGATGCTGGAAGTGCCCACCACTCGGGGCGAAGGACGGGGAGACGGACGTGACTCTTCCGCACACGGGCACTGCCGCGGCGAGAAACCCCGCGACACCGCCAGGCGACGGCATGGGCCTCCACCCGGCCGTCGCCGAGACCCATACGGCGGTCGTGGTCTTCGTCGGAGACCGGGCGTACAAGGCCAAGAAACCCGTCGACATGGGGTTCCTCGACTTCAGCAGCGCCGCCGCTCGTCAGCGGGCGTGCGCCCGGGAGGTCGAGCTGAACCGGCGCTTCTCCCCGGACGTGTACGAGGGAGTGGGCGACTTCCGTGGGCCGGGGTGCCTGACGCCGGAACCGGTCGTCGTGATGCGACGGATGCCCGACTCCCGCCGGCTCTCCCACCTCGTGGCCGTCGGGGCCCCCGTCACGCAGCAGGTGCGCCAGGTGGCGCGGCTGCTGGCGACCTGCCACGCCCGTTCGTCCCGCAGCACGGACATCTCGCGGGACGGCACCAGGGACGCCCTCCTCGCGCGCTGGGAATCCAGCTTCGCCCAGGTGCGCGAAAAGGGAGAGGGCATCGCCCCGATGCACAGCCTGGAGGAGACCGAGGGACGGGTGCGGCGCTACCTCGCAGGACGTGAGGGCCTGTTCGACCGCCGCATCCGAGAGTGCCGGGTGGTGGACGGGCACGGGGATCTGCTGGCCGAGGACGTCTTCTGCCTGGACGACGGACCGAGGCTGCTGGACTGTCTCGAGTTCGACGACACCCTGCGCCACGTCGACGGCCTCGACGACGCCGCATTCCTCGCCATGGACCTGGAGCGCCTCGGTGCCCCGGACGCAGCGGCGTACTTTCTTTCCTGCTACAGCGAGTACGCCGGCGACCCGGCCCCCACGTCCCTGTGGCACCACTACGTCGCCTACCGGGCCTTCGTCAGGGAGAAGGTGGCCGTCATCCGCGCAGGCCAGGGAGCACCCGAGGCCCGTTCGCAGGCGGCACGACTGGCCGGGATCACCGTCGGGCACCTGCGCACCTCAGCGGTGCGCATGATCATGGTCGGCGGGCTCCCCGGCACCGGCAAGTCCACCCTGTCCGCCGCGCTCGCGGACCGGCTGGGTCTCACTCTGCTCAGCAGCGACCGGGTCCGCAAAGAGCTCTCCGGCAGGCCGCCGGAGGCGCCGGCGGGAGCGGAGTACGGCGGAGGCATCTACTCCCCGGCGTGGACGCGGCGGACCTACGGCGAACTGGTCGCACGGGCCACGGCACTGCTGTCCGCCGGTGAGTCGGTCGTCGTCGACGCCACCTGGACGTCGCGCGAGTTGCGCGACAGCGCCACCGACGCGGCACGCCTGTGCAGCGCCGATCCGGTTCCGCTGGTCTGCTCCGCGCCGAAGGAGGTCGCCGACCGCAGACTGACCGTGCGGCGCCCGGGCCCGTCCGACGCCGACGCCGACGTCGCGCAGGCGATGGCGAGGGCGGCGGATCCGTGGCCCGAGGCGGTGCGGGTGGACACGGGCGGATCCCTCGCCACGGCGGTCGAACAGGTGCTGGCGGCGATCCACCCCGAGGGAGCCGGACCGAGGCCGCCGTTCCGGCGCCCGTACATGACGCCCGGCTGAGGCGGGTCGTGCCGTCGTCCCGGAGCCGGACCGTGATCGCGGTAGGGTGCTCGAGTGTGTTCCTGACCGCGCAGTGGGAGGCCACCGCTTCCAGGGCCCTGGCCCTGGCCGGAGGCAGCTCGGGCACGTCGACGTCGACGGTCCGCGTGGCCATGTGCGCGGGGCGGTCGGTGGCCATCGTGTGATCGGCGGTGCGTTCCGTGCCACGGAGACCTCCGTACCGGCCCGTCCTCTCCGCGCCCGGCGACCGCACGGCCGGTTTTCCGCCAACGCCCGGCGGACCCGGCCGCCGGACGCCGTGCGCCTCCGGGGCCCGACGCACCGGACCTCTCGCCTGCGCCCCGGCTCAGTGGGAGGCGCCGCCAGAGGGCGTGAGGCGGTCGGACACGGAGACCACTCCGTCCATCTGCTCCGTGAGCTTCTTCAGGACGAGGATCTGGGCCGGCGTCTCCAACGTGCCCTCCAGGGTGACCCGTCCGTCGACGACATGGACGTCGACCGCGTCCGGTGCCAGACCCATCGTGTCCACCAGCACCTCCTCGACCACTCGGCGGCGGATCTCCGGATCCGGACGGAGGAAGACGAGAAGGAGATCGCGCCGAGTGACGATGCCGACGAGCCGGTCCTCGTCGTCGACCACCGGCAGTCGGTCGACACAGCGCCGCAGCATGGTGCGGGCGGCCGCTGCGACGGTCTCGTCCGCGTGGACGGTGACCGCCGGTGCCGACATCAGCCGGCCTGCCGTGATCGCGTCCCCCTCGTCGCGGCCCGGTGCGCCGATCGACGGTCCGGACCGCCGCGGTGCGCACACCGCCTCCGCGGCCAGGGCCTGGCGCACCAGGAGGTCGGTCTCGGACACCACCCCCACCACCCGGTCGTCCTCGTCGAGGACCGGCAGACCGCTGATGTCGTGCTCCGCGAGCCGCTTGGCGACCTCCTTGAACGGTGTTGACGGCACGACGGAGACGACCTCCCCGGTCATCAGGCCCCCGACCTTGCTGTGCTTCGTCATCGCCTCTCCCGGTGGGTCTTTCTCGGGGCTGCGATCCGCGGGACGCGCGGAGGCTGCGAAGGGATGCTCTGCCCGGGTCCGGGCAGAGCGCTGGAACGCCGGTGCACCGGGCTCCGGTGCGGGTCGCCGTACGGCGCGGGCCGCTGCGGCCCGGCCGGACGACACCGGCGGTGTCCACGGTTCACACGGCGTGCTTGATCTCGATGTGCCTGGGTTCCGGCTTCTCCTCGCCCAGACCCACGCTCACCGTGAGCATGCCGTCCGTGTACTCGGCGCGGACGTCGCCCTCGTCGGCGCTCTTCGGCAGAGCGAGGGCGCGGGTGATCGATCCGTACCGGATCTCACAGCGGTGCTTGTCCACCTCGCGCTCGGTACGCTCCGCCTTGATGGTGAGGACGCCGTCCTCCACGGTCACGTCCAGGTCCTTCACCTCGATGCCGGGGAGTTCCGCGCGGATGACGTACCTGTCGTCCTCCGTGTACTCCTCGATCCTCATGGTGTGCAGATCGGCCATGGCCGGCATGCTGAACCGGGCGGGGAAGTCCTCGAACCAGTCCGGCAGATCCGGGAACGGGAACCTCTGCTTGCGTGCGAGTACAGCCATGATCCGGCCTCCTCGGTCTGGCGTTTACGACACGACCAGTCAACCGCGGACCGCGTCCGGCCCGCAGGGGCCGAACAGCCCGTAGCGGGACCCGATGGTCCCCCCGACACCCCGTCGCACCGCGCAGTCGGGATCCGCGAGAGGCGGATGGGCCCCTCCCGCCGCACCGGTCCTGCCGTCGCCCCCGGCGCCGGGCGACGGCGGACGTCTGCTCGAGCCCGACGGACTCCTCGGTGTGGTCACCTCCCGGCGTCCGGGGCCGACGAGCCGTGAACGCGCGTCGGCCGCGATGCGCGGTGGCGCCGAGGGCTGCCGGGGGCGAACGGCCGTCGCCCCGAACCGCTCGGCCCTCGCGCGGTCGAGCGGATCAGGTGGGTCCCGGCGTCCGTACGACGTCCAGTTCGAGGAAGTGCGCCGAGCACGAGATGCACGGATCGTGATTGCGGACGGCGCGTTCGCACAGCCGGGTGAGCTCGGCCTCGGAGTCCTCACCGCGGTCCAGCCCGGCCTGGACGAGCCTGCGCAGGTCCGCTTCGATGGCACCCTGGTTCTGGGCGGTCGGCGGCACGATCCGGGCGTCGGTGACGCGTCCCTCGCCATCGAGGGCGTAGCGGTGGTAGAGCAGCCCCCGCGGGGCCTCCGTCGCGCCGTGCCCGACTCCCGCCCGGGCGGGCACCTCCACATACGGCCGGGCGGGCCGCTCGTACGCCGCGATGATCCGGAGGGCCTCCTCCACGGCGTACAGGACCTCCACGGCGCGGACGAGGATGCTCCGGTACGGGTTCCTGCAGACCTCGCCCGGCCCGGTGCCCTCCGTCTCCGACGTCAGCGGGGGGGTGCCCAGCCCGGCCTCGCGTGCCGCTTCCAGGGCCGTCGGGGAGAGCAGGTGGCCGTTGAGCGCGTAGCGGGCGAGTGAGCCGGTGAGATGTCTCCGGCCGTCCAGCCGGGAGTGGAGGGCCGTGGAGTGCGGGACCTGTTCCTCGGTGACGTGGTCGGAGAACTCGCCCAGCGGGAAGCCGCGTGGTGGGAGCGTACGGTCGTACGGGAGGACGGCCGGGGTCCCGGACTCGATCGCGTAGGTGCCCGGCTCGGTGAGGGCGAGGAGGTCGGCGTCGCACTCCGCGTCGGGGAAGTCGAAGCCGGCGACCCAGCGCAGGGTGTCGAACGCGTCGTCGAGGGCGGTGCGCAGCCGTTCGGCGAGGGGACGGAGTTCGGCGCGGGTCGGGGTCCGGTGGAATCCACCGAGCCGGACGTTGACGGGGTGGATCGCGCGTCCCCCGAGCAGTTCGACGACGGCGTTGCCGGTCTGCTTGAGGCGCAGTCCGCGCTCGACATGGGCCAGGTGGGAGCGGGACATGCTGATCACGTCGTCGTGGCCGAGGAAGTCCGGGGCGTGCAGCAGATGGATGTGCAGCGTCTGGCTCTCGATCCACTCGCCGCAGTACAGCAGGCGGCGCAGTGCGGCGAGTTGCCCGTCGACCGCGACGCCGCAGACGTCCTCGACCGCCCGGCAGGCGCTCAGCTGGTAGGCGATGGGGCAGATCCCGCAGATGCGCGAGGTGAGGTCGGGGGGTTCGGTGTGGGACCTGCCGCGCAGGAAGGCTTCGAAGAACCGCGGAGCCTCGTAGATGTTCAGGCGGGCCTCCTCGACGGTGCCCTCGTGGATGCGCAGGTGCAGTGCGGTCTCCCCCTCGACCCGGCTGAGAGCGGGGACGCGCAGCACCTGGGACCGGGTCGCCGGCTCGTTCATCCCGGTCCTTCCTCCTCCACGGCGGTGAAGGCCGTGACGTTGAACGTGTGCAGAAGCCTGCCGATGTCCTCGTCGCCCATCCCGTCGCGGTGCATCAGGGGGATGAGCGCGGGGAGATTGGTCGTGCCGGCCGGGCCGAAGCAGCCGTAGCAGCCCCGTCCGTATGTAGGGCACAGGGCGCCGCACCCGGCGTGGGTGACCGGGCCCAGGCAGGGCGTGCCGTGGGCGACGGTGACGCAGACGTTGCCGCGCCGCTTGCAGGCGAAGCAGACGGCGTGGTTCGGGATGCCGGGCTTCCGCCCGGCGAGGAAGGCCGTGATGACCTCCACCAGCTGCCCGCGGTCGATGGGGCAGCCGCGCAGCTCGAAGTCGACCGGTACGTGAGCGGAGATCGGTGTGGAGGTGGCGAGGGTCTCGATGTAGTCGGGCCGGGCGTAGACCGCCGCCAGGTACTCCCCGGCGTCCGCGTAGTTGCGCAGTGCCTGGACGCCGCCGGCCGTGGCACAGGCGCCGATGGTGACGAGGCGGCGGGACTCGGCGCGGATGCGCCGCAGGCGGTCCACGTGTTCGGGGGTGCTGACGGACCCTTCGACGAGCGACAGGTCGTACGGACCCGGCGCCACGTCCCCGGACGCCTCCAGGAAGTGGGCGATCTCCAGCGCGTCGGCGATGCCGAGCAGTTCGTCCTCGCAGTCGAGGAGGGTGAGCTGGCAGCCGTCGCACGAGGCGAACTTGAACACCCCCAGCCGGGGGCGGGACGGCGGTCGGGACGTGGTGGGGACGCTCATGTCACAGTTCCCGTACGGTGAGCAGTGGTTCGGCCCGGTCGTAGCCCACGACCGGGCCGTCGCGGCAGAGCAGCAGCGGGCCGAGCTGGCAGTGTCCGCAGTGGCCGGTGGCGCAGCGCATGTTGCGTTCGAGGGAGACCTGGACGCGGTCGGGGCGGACCCCCCGGTGGACCAGGTCGCGGGCGGTCACGCGCATCATGACCTCGGGGCCGCAGACGAAGGCGGTCGTGTCCGCCGGCGTGAAGCGGGCCTCGCCGAGCAGCGTGGTGACGACTCCGACCCGGCCGGTCCAGTCGTCGTCGGGCCGGTCGACCGTCGCGGCGCCGAAGTGCCTCCCCCATGCGGGGAACTCGTCCTGGTACAGGAGTTCGCGCGGGCTCCGGGCACCCGCGAGGACGTTCAGCCGTCCGTACTCGTGGGCGTCGGCGAGAACGGCGTCGACCAGGGGCCGCAACGGCGCGAGCCCGATGCCGCCGGCGATGACGAGAAGATCGTGCCCACGGGCGGCCGCCAGGTCCCAGCGCGTTCCGAAGGGGCCGCGCACCCCGACCCACGCACCGGTCCGCAGGCCGCACAGGGCTCGGGTGACGGCCCCGACGGCGCGTACCGTGTGCGTCAACCGCCGGTCGTCGGGGGTCCGGGAGACGGAGACGGGGACCTCGCCGACCCCGAAGGCGCAGAGCATCGCGAACTGGCCCGGGGCGAAAGGTTCCAGGCCCTCGCCGGCCGGCTCCAGGACGAGCGTGACGGTGTCGTGCGTCTCGTCCCGGCGGTCCACGACGTGGTAGGGGAGAGGGGTGAGGGTCATGGCCCGTTCCCGTTCCCCGGCGATCCCGGCGGCCCGTACAGGTCGAGCAGTCGGGTGCGGGTCGCCCTGAGCCGCTCGCCGATGGTCTCGGCGACGACGGTGATCAACGCCATCCCCAGTTCGGGGCGTTCGGCACACAGGCCGCGCACCGCGGCGGCTTCGAACTCCCACGCCTGCACGGGACCCCGGGTCTCGGCGCCGAGGTGCCAGCGCCGGGGCGGGCACAGCCACGACCAGCCGAGCAGGGCGCCGCTGCCGATGGTCTCGACGACGGCCCGACCGCGCCCGGGAATCTGGACGTCGAGCGCGACGGTGCCCGAGCGGATGATCCAGAAGTGGTCCGCCTCCTCGCCCTCCTCGAAGATCCGCGTGGCGCCCGGGAAGGCCGCTTCGCGGGCGAGGGCCATCAGCCGACCGCGGTGCTCGTCGGGCAGGGCGGTGAGCGCCCCTTCGCCGGCGGGGCCGTTCGTCCGCGGGGTCACGGTGCGCTCTCCGTCCGCGTGGCCTCCCGGTGGAGGGCATGCGCCTCTTCGGTGAGGTCGATGCCGGTGGGGCACCAGACGATGCACCGGCCGCAGCCGACGCAGCCGGAGCTGTCGAACTGGTCGTGCCACGTGCCCAGTTTGTGGGTGAGCCACTGGCGGTAGCGGCTGCGCGGGGTGGCCCGGACCGGGCCGCCGTGGAGGAGAGAGAAGTCCAGGTCGTAGCAGGAGTCCCAGCGGCGCCACCGCTCCGCGTGGTCGCCGGTCAGGTCGGTCACGTCCTCGGTGGTCGTGCAGAAGCACGTGGGGCAGACCATGGTGCAGTTGCCGCAGCTCAGGCATCTGGCCGTGACGTCGTCCCAGCGGTCCGCCTCCAGGGTGTCCCGCATCAGCGTGCGCAGGTCCACCGGCGGCATGGACCGGCCCATGCGTTCGGCCGCCTCGCTCACCGCGGAGGCGGCCGCCGCGCGGGTGGGCCCGTCGGCGTCGCGGCGGGGGAGTTCCGCGAGCACCGCCGCACCCTCCGGGCTTCCGCTGCGGCACAGGAAGCGGTGGCCGGCGGCGTCCACGACCTCGGTGAGCGCGAGGTCGTATCCGGTGTCCGCGGCCGGTCCCGTGCCCATCGAGACGCAGAAGCAGGTGGCACCCGGCTCGGTGCACTCGACCGCGATCAGAAACGCGCCCGTCCGCCGGGAGAGGTAGGCGGGGTCACGGTAGCGGCCGCCGGCCATCACCCGGTCGAGGATCCGAATGGCCCGCAGATCGCAGGGCCGCACGCCGAGGAAGGCGTACGCAACGCTCCCGGGTGCCTCCGGGCGCACGGTCAGCCCGCCGTCGGGGCCGCGGTCGGCGCTCCACTGGCGCACGCGCTCCGGATGGAGGAACGACTTCCACGACTGCGGCCCCGCGCTGTGCGCGAAGGCGGCCCCGTCGGCACGCCTGCGGACCCGGTACTGCCCGGCCTCGAGTTCGACCCCCCACCCGTAGGGCAGCTCCTCGGCCGACTCCAGCTCGTCCAGGACGATGGCGCCGTCGCGGACGGTGGGGCCGATCACCGTGCGGCCGCGGCGCGCCAGGACGCGGACGAGTTCGCTCAGTCCGTCGCGGTCGACCACCGCCTCGGCCGCAGCGCCGGGTACCGCACCGGTGTTCTCGGGGTCCGTCATCGTTCGCCCTCGTCCGGGGGCCGTTCGGCCCGGGAGGCACAGACGTCTCCGCCACGATTCGTCGGGACACGGCCGTGGGGTGTGCTGTCGGTCGTGGACAGGGTGTCAGGTGCGCGTCCCTCCGGCTCCGATATGGGTCCGGCGTGTCCTTGGCTCGGAGTCGTCCCGCCGGCACTCAGCCGTCCCGCGGGCCGTGGCCCGGAGCCTCGCGGTGGCGGCGGATGTCCGCCTCGATCCGTCGGACCAGACCCGGCACCACGCGTGCCACCGCCGGGGTGAGTCCCTTGCCCAGCGAACGGTCCGCTCCCTCGACCGCGTACACGACGAGACGGCCGGGACCGCGCCCGAGAGCGTCCCCGAGCCGGACCGCCTCGGCGAGGCCGAGTCCGTGCGTGCTGTGCCGTGCCGGGCCGGCCGGGTGGAAGGAGCCGCCGGGGTTCCCGGACCACCGGTGCGTCCGCCCGGGCTGCGCCGACGGGGGGAAGCAGGCGTCGACGACCACCGCCAGGGCGGTGTCCTCCCAGAGGCCGATCAGCCGGCCCGGGTCCCCGTCGGACTGCGCCAGTACGGTGCCCCGGGACAGCGGCTGCCGCGCTGCCGGGTCCCTCAACGCGGCGACGACGGCCCAGCCGACCCCGTCGTCCCGGCGGAACTCGTTGCCGATCCCGATGACCGCCGTGCGGGCGACCGGTTCCATGACTGCTGTGTCCCCTCGTCCGGGCGGCGTCTGCGTGTGCGGCGTCCACCGGCCCCGGAGCCGGCTGCCGCTCACCTTCCCGCCGGGGCGGATCCGGTGGGGTCGGGCAGCACCGCGAGCGGAGCGCCGGCCAGGACTCCCCGTGCCCGTACCGGGGCAACGTCCTTCGCGCGGGTCTCCCCGAATCAGACGTGATGCACCGAGCATGACGGATGAACGGGAAGAACCTACGCCTTCGCTGACGCGTCGTCCCGCGTCCGGTCTGCGACGAGGGCCCGCCCGCACACGTGGGCACCCCGAGGTCCGCCGGCGCCGCGGCCCCGCACCGGAGAGCGGGGCCGCACGCACCCTCCGGCCCCCGCCCCGGGGGAAGCGGCATCCGGGCCGCTCGGCCGCTCGCCGCACGACCCGCCACGGCTCGTGACCACACCGCGTGGAGCAGCCGGGCAGGCGGGGCCGCCCTGCTCCGGGGCCGTCGGCCCATGTGCCCGGCACCCGGGCGGGGTCAAGGTGGTGTGCGGGACCGGGGCACGTGCGACGGCACCCCGTGTCACCCGTGCGGGGTGCCGTGGAACGCGTCCGCGGGGAGACGGTCCGCTTCCGCGGGGGTCCGCCCCTGGGGAGTCCCGCCACACAGGAAGGGGCCCTCGCGGGGAACTCCGGGACGCCGGCTGGTTCCGCCGCCGGCCAAGGCGGTCCGCGCCGTCGAAGGCATGGTGGACATCCGCGTGGATCCGACCGGGAGCGCCGCTCGTGCCGGTCAGCAGGGCGGGCCCGATCATCGGCCGGGGACGACTGGCGCAGGAGCGGACCGGGACCGTTCGGCCCTGGTGCCCCGGGTGCGGCACGCGGCATCCTCGACGAGGAGACCCGACCGTCAGGGGGCGACATGTCCGAGGCACCGGCCTTCCCGGCCGAGGCACCCGTCCGTGTGTTCCTGCTGGACGACCACGAGGTGGTCCGGCGTGGTCTGCGGGACCTGCTCGACGCCGAGCCGGACATCGAGGTCGTCGGCGAGGCGGGCACAGCGCAGCAGGCACTGGCACGGGGACCCGCGGTGCGGCCGGATGTGGCGGTGCTGGACGTCCGACTCCCCGACGGTGACGGCGTCACCGTCTGCCGGGAACTGCGGAACCGCATGCCGGAGCTCGCCTGCCTGATGCTGACGTCGTTCGACGACGAGGACGCGCTGCTGGACGCGATCATGGCCGGAGCCGCCGGGTACGTCCTGAAGCAGATCAAGGGGTCCGACCTCGTCTCCGCCGTACGAACCGTGGCCACCGGACAGTCGATGCTCGACCCCACCACCACGGCACATCTGATGCACTCGCTGCGCTCCCCGGCCCAACCCCCGGCCCCCGAGGACGAGCGGCTCGCCGCGCTGTCCCCGCGTGAACGCGCGGTCCTGGACCTGATCGGGCACGGATTGACGAACCGCCAGATCGGCAGGGAGCTCTACCTCTCCGAGAAGACAGTCAAGAACCACATCTCGCGACTGCTCGCCAAGCTGGGCGTCGAACGCCGGGTCCAGGCGGCGGTCATCGCGGCACAGCACGAGAACCAGGTGTGACCGGTCCACGAGTCCCGCCGGTCAGCCCCGGTCACGCAACGGCACGCGCCACTCCAGACGGGTTCCGCCGTTCGCGGCGGGCGCGACGGTCAGGTCCCCACCCAGCCTTTCCGCCCGTTCCCGGAGGTTGCGCAGGCCACTGCGCCGTCCGCCCTCCGCGATGCCGACGCCGTCGTCGACGACACTCACCGTGAGCGATCCGGACCCCGCCACGATCGAGACCTCCGCGCGGTCGGCGCGCGCGTGCCGTGCGACGTTCGTGAGCGCCTCACCCAGCACCGCCACGACCTCGTCCGCGAGGGCGCCCGGTACGTCGGTGTCGACGAAGCCCTCCGTGCGCAAGGCGGGTGCGAAGCCGAGCGCCTGTGCCTCTTCCTCGACGAGACGCGCCGCCCGCGCCCGGAGACCGCTCCTGCTCCCGGGCCCCTCGTGCCGCCGCAGCCCGAAGATCGTCGAACGAATGATCTTGATGGTGTCGTCGAGGTCGTCGATGGCCCGCCCCAGCCTCTCGGACGCCACCGGGTGGTCGACGAAGCGCTGTGTGCTCTGCAGCGTCATCCCCGTCGCGAACAGGCGCTGGATCGCCAGGTCGTGGAGGTCCCGGGCGATCCGGTCGTGATCGGCGAGCAGACTCAGCTGTTCCGTCTCCCGCCTGTGATCCGCGAGTTCGAGTGCCACGGCGGCCTGCCCGGCGAAACCCGACAGGGGCGCCGTCTCCTCCTCGGAGAAGGGCGGGCGGCCCGCACGTCGCGCGAGCGTCAGGACTCCGCGGTTCCTCTCCTTGGTCCCCACCGGCACGGCGACAGCGGGACCGAACTTCTTCCACGCCCCGGACCGTACGGCGAACCGGGCGTCGTCGGCCATGTCGGGACTCCTGACCGGGACGCCCTCCGTCAGGGCGAGGCCAGCGAGTGTGCCCTCCAACGGCAGCGTCACCCCCAGGTGCCGATCGGCGTCGTCCCCGAGGGCAACGACGCCGCGCAGCTCGCCGTCCGAAGTGAGCAGGTGGACCATGCCGATGCCCGCACCCGTGATGTCACGAGCCCGTTCGATCATCAGCTCGAGCACCGTGGTCTGCGGCGTCCCGGAGAGAAGGGCACTCGTGCACTCCGCGCTCGCCTCCAGCCACTGGCCCCGCAGCCGGAGGTCCTCGAACAGGCGGGCGTTCTCGATGGCGATTCCGGCGGCGACGGCGAGCGTGGACAGGACGGCTTCGTCGTCGGCGTCGAATTCGGCGCCGTCTCGCTTCTCGGTCAGGTACAGGTTGCCGAACACCTCGTCGCGCACCCTGATGGGTACTCCCAGGAACGTCCGCATCGGCGGGTGGTGGGAGGGGAAGCCCGACGACGCCGGGTGCGCGGCGATGTCGTTCAGCCTCAGCGGTTCGGGGTGCCGGATGACCTCGCCGAGGAGGCCGTGACCGGTGGGCAGGTCGCCGATGCGCGCGCGCAGCCGGTCGCTGATGCCCACGGGAAGGAACTGCGCCAGCCGGCCCTGGTCGCCGATGACCCCGAGCGCTCCGTACTCGGCGTCCACGAGGGAGACCGCGGCCTCGACGATCCCCCGCAGCACCTGGGGGAGATCGAGTTCCCGACCCACCGACAGAACGGCCTCCAGGAGGCCGTTCAGGCGGTCCCTCGTCTCGCGCACCTCGTCGACACGGCCCTGGAGCTCGTCCAGCAACTCGTCCAGACGCAGCCGCGGCACGCGGTTCGCCGCGCTGAAGTCCTCGCCCATGCGCTCTCCCGCCACGTCACACAGGGGAAGTCCTGGTCCTTCCTACGGTACCGTTCCGCCCTCAAGCGGCCCCTGCGCGCCGGTCGGTGAGGGTTCGGGCCTCACGGGTCGCTCCGTCCCGGCGGCGCGGAAGGAAGCGTGCGGACATGACTCCCGCTGCGCCCACCGGGGTCGACGGGTTCCCGGAGGCCGGGCCGCGGCGGAACGGGCCGCGAGGGAGGCGGTGCCGAGGGAAGCACCTCTGCGCCCGGTGCACGTGGAGGAGTGGCCGCTCATCCGCATCGCGGTCCCGTCGGTCACCCGGAGAAGGTCGAGCGACCGGGCGGCGCGGCGGGTCGGGGCGGACGCCGGCCTGGGTAAGCTCAGCCGCCTTCCGGCGAAGCGCCTTCGACCCCAGGGCGGAACAGCGGATGTGTCGCCGCCGCACCGCGGACCCCGAGAGTCAGCCGTCCGCCGCGACGATCCTGCGCCCGGTGACGCGGGAGGGCGTGAGCTCGATCCACAGATCACGCTGCCCGCCGGCCCAGGGTGAGGTCGGAGCCAGTTCCGTCAGCCGGCGGACCGCCGCCTCCTCGGTGACGGCGCGCGCCGTACCGACGGCCAGGACACTCCACCCCCGGCTGAAGGCGTCGTCGATACGGTCCACCTCGAAGGCGACCTCGCTTCCCGCGGCGAAGGCGGGCACCTTGCCCAGCGCGGTACGGAAGGCGATGTCGGTGCCGTCGACCACATAGTTCACCGGTACCACCGCCGGCCCTTCCGGCGTGAGCACCCCGATCCGCCCGACGCCATGGCCGGACATCAGGGACCGGCACTCCGTTTCGTCGAGCTCGGCCAGTCCCGCGTCCCGCAGGGCCGCGCCCAGCCCGGGCGGCTGGTCCGCCGTCCCCCCGGCCAGTTCGGCCACCGTCGTCTCCAGGGCGGCGGCGATCTGCTGCAGCGTGGCGGTGTCGGGCGCCGCGGGCCGCTCCTCCAGGTACTGGACGTAGGTGGCGGCCGCCCCACTGCGCTCCGCCACCTCCTCCCGGGTCAGTCCCAGTTGCTCGCGCCGGGCCGCGAGCCGGCGGCCCATGTCGGTGCGTGAGTGCGACGGTCCGGCGGTCGAACCGTGTGCGGACGTGCTGGACATCGTGGGTCCGCCTCCCCTCGTCGGGCGTCGGGGTCATCGCGCCGCACCGGACCTCCCCGGCACGGCATCCGGTGTGCCGGCGGCGCGGAGTTCCGTCGTCGCCCGCTCCGGGTCCTCCCTCCCCAGGGTGGCCCGCACCGAGCACGGGGGGCTTGGGCCGGACGGCCCCGAGGCGGTCCCTGTCGGCCCATCCCGGGTGCCACCGGCCCTGACCAGGGGCCGTACCGGTCCCCGGCGCGGTGCCGCGGGCTGTCAGCCGTCCGCGGTGCCTTGCGAAACGGCCGCCCTCCCGGCTTCCAGACGTGCGATCGGCACCCGGAACGGCGAGCAGGAAACGTAGTCCAGTCCCACCTCGTGGAAGAAGTGCACCGATGCCGGGTCGCCTCCGTGCTCGCCGCACACACCGATCTCCAACCCGGGGCGTGCCTCACGGCCCTCGGCGACCGCGATCCGTACCAGTCGGCCCACGCCCTCGCGGTCGACGGTCTCGAACGGCGACGCCGGGAACACACCCTTCCTCAGGTAGGCCGAGAAGAAGGCGGCCTCCACGTCGTCGCGTGAGAAACCCCAGGTCGTCTGGGTGAGATCGTTCGTACCGAACGAGAAGAATTCGGCCTCCCGGGCGATCCGGCCCGCGGTGAGAGCCGCCCTCGGCAGCTCGATCATCGTGCCGACCGGACATGTGACGTCCACACCCGCCTCGTCGGAGACGGCGGCCAGGACTCGTTCGGCCTCCTCCCTGACGAGGCGCAGCTCCTCGACCGTGTCCACCAGCGGAACCATGATCTCGGCGCGTGGAGTCCCGCCTGCCCGAAGCCGTTCCACGACCGCCTCGGCGATCGCACGCACCTGCATGGCCAACAGCCCGGGAACGACCAGGCCCAGCCTGACGCCCCGCAGCCCGAGCATCGGATTCCTCTCGTGCATACGGGAAACGGCCGCGAGCAGCGCCGAATCGTGCTCGTCGGGCGAATCCCCGACCGCGTCCCTCCGGGCGACGCGGACGGCCAGATCCGTGCGGTCGGGAAGGAATTCGTGCAGGGGCGGGTCCAGCAGCCGGATGGTCACCGGCAGTCCGTCCATGGCCTCCAGGATGCCGGTGAAGTCCGCACGCTGCAGGGGCAGGAGTGCGGCGAGGGCGGCATCCCGTTCCGCGTCGCCCTCCGCGAGGATCAGGTCCTCGACGAGCCGGCAGCGGTCCCCCAGGAACATGTGCTCGGTGCGGCAGAGCCCGATTCCCTCGGCCCCGAAGCGGCGCGCCCGGGCCGCGTCCTGGGGGGTGTCCGCGTTCGCCCTGACCTCCAGGCGCCGTACCGCGTCGGCCTGCAGCATGAGCCGGTGCACATGGCGCACGAGGTCCTGCCCGGCGGCGTCGGGGGGCGCACCGCTGTCGAAGTACCGCACGACCTGGGACTCGACCAGGGGGACGGCTCCGAGGCGGACGCTCCCCTCGGAGCCGTCCACGGAGACGACCGAACCCTCGCCGACGGTCAGGCCGTCGACGACGAGGCAGCGTGCACGGACGTCCACGATCATGTCCTCCGCCCCGCAGACGCAGACCTTCCCCATGCCCCGCGCCACCACCGCCGCGTGGCTCGTCTTTCCCCCGCGAGTGGTGAGAACGGCTTCCGCGGCGATCATGCCGGGCAGGTCGTCGGCCGTGGTCTCGTTCCGGACGAGCACCACCTTCTCCCCGGCGTCCGCCCTGCGCACGGCCTCGGCCGAGTCGAAGACGACCGCTCCCACGGCCGCTCCCGGGGAGGCGGGGACGCCCCGGGCGATCACGTCGGCCGTGCCGGCGGCGTCGAAGCGCGGGAACATGAGGCGGTTGAGCTGCTCACCGTCGACGCGGGACAGAGCCTGACGGTGCGTGATCAGACCCTCGTCGGCCATGTCCGAGGCGATGGTGAACGCCGCCCGGGCGGTGCGTTTGCCGGCGCGTGTCTGAAGCATCCAGAGCCTGCCCCGTTCGATCGTGAACTCCACGTCGCACAGGTCGCGGTAGTGGCTCTCCAGGCGGGTCAGGTACTCCTGAAGCCGCCGGAACGACGTCGGGTCCAGAGCGGCCAGCTCCTGGAGGGGCACCGCGTTGCGTACCCCGGAGACGACGTCCTCGCCCTGGGCGCCCGGGAGGTAGTCGCCGTACATCCCCTTGCGGCCCGTGGCCGGGTCCCGGGTGAAGGCCACACCGCTCCCCGAGTCCCGGCCCAGGTTGCCGAAGACCATGGTCTGGACGGTCACCGCGGTACCCAGGTCATCCGGGATGCGCTCGCGGCGCCGGTACAGCCTCGCGCGCTCACCGTCCCAGGAGGCGAACACGGCCAGGACGGCCTGCCTCAGCTGTTCGCCGGGTGACTGGGGGAACACGCGGCCCGACCGCTCGGCGATCAGGTCCTTGAACGTCTCGACGGCCCTGATGAGGTCGCAGACGTCCAGTCGGCTGTCGTCGGGGACGTGGTGCTGTTCCTCGATGCGGGTGAGTGTCTCCTCGAAGAGCGAGTCGTCCACGCCCATCACCGTCCGACCGAACATCTGCACCAGCCGCCGGTAGGAGTCCCAAGCGAATCGTTCCCTCTCGGACGACCTGGCCAGTCCGAGCACCGAGTAGTCGTTGAGCCCGATGTCGAGGACGGTCTCCATCATGCCGGGCATCGAGACCCGGGCTCCGGACCTGACCGAGAGGAGCAGTGGGTCGTCAGCCTGACCGAGTCGCTTTCCGGCGGCCCGCTCCAGGGCGGACACGTGCTCGGCGACCTGCCGCTCCAGCCCTGGCGGAGGCTCGCCGGTGGACAGGAAGACCCGGCAGGCCTCTGTGGTGATGGTGAACCCTCTCGGCACGGGCAGGCCCAGGCGGGTCATCTCCGCGAGATTCGCGCCCTTGTTGCCGAGCAGACCGGCCATGCCACGGCCGCCCTGGGCGAAGTCGTACACGTAGTCGGTCATGGTTGCTTGCTTCCGCGGCGACGAGCCGGCCCCCTCTGCGGGGCGGCGCCTACTCGTCCACTGTCACCGAGCGCGTCCGCAGGGCAGAAGGGGCCATACGTCCCTGCACGGGGACCTTCGGGCCCGCAGGGACCTGTCCCTGGACGCCGAGGCGGGCGGCAACGGCCGTCCGGCCCCGGGAGGCACGTCACGGGCCGGGGAACGCTCTTTCAGGCACGGGCCAGGGGCGAGCGGTCGAGAAGGAGGATGCCCGCCACGGCCACGGCCGCTCCCAGCATCTGCACGGCCAGACCCGAGGGGGACTGCGCGAGCCGTTCGCCGAAGACGGCGATTCCGATCAGTACGGCGCTGATCGGCTCGAGGGTGTCGATGATCGGCAGGCTGATGGCCAGCGAGCCCGACTGGTACGCGCTCTGCGACATGGTCAGGCCCAGGACTCCGATGACGATCAGCGAGTAGGGCTCCCACGCGAGGAACGCGCCCGCGCCCTGGGTCTGGAACCTGTCGGCCGTGCTCTTGGTCAGGCTGTCGAGGAGAGCGAACAGGAGCGCCGCGCACACGGCGAACATCGCGGTCCTCGTACTGCCGCGCCGCCGCAGGCCGGCGGGGGCCAGCAGCACCACGGCGCCGCCGACGGCGGCGAGCACTGGCACCCAGTCGGCGATGTCCGGAACCGTCCCGTGGGCAGGCGGCGGCAGGACCGTCAGGAACACGGCCACACCACCCGCGGTGCACACGATTCCCGCGACCTCCGGACGCGTCAGGGAGATGCCGCGTCGCCAGGCGAGGAACGGCAGGGCGAAGACGAGGTCCGTCGCCGCGAGCGGCTGGACCAGGACCAGCGGGCCGGCGGCCAGGGCAAGGCCGAGCAGTGCGTACGAGGAGACGACGAGTCCCATCCCCGTCAGCCACTTCGGGCGACGGGCCAGCTCGAGCAGCAGCCGGAGCCGGAGGGAGTCCGACGCGGGGGCCTCGCGCGCCGCCTGCTGCTGAAGTACCGATCCGACACCGAAGCTCAGGGCGGACAGCAGAGCGGCCGCCACCGCGACGGCGGTGTTCATGATGCAAGCATTCCGGTGTGGAGATACGAGGAAGGGCCCGACACGCCCGGCATGCCCTTCGGAAGCGGCGGCGGCAAACCGCCGAACGCTCGGCGGAAGGGCTGAACGGCCCGGGCGCCTCGCTCCGCGCAAGGCAAGAATGAGAGTGCGGGGGAGACCCTCCGGACGAGGGAGCCGGCCATGACCGATCGCGAGAGCCCTGCCGCCGGTGCCGAAGCGCGCCGCGCGGTGCCCGGGAGGGCGGGCCGAATCGACGAACCCCTGCGGGAGGACATGCTGCTCCGGTACATCGGCGCGATGGCGGCGGCGTCCGCGCGGCCCGGGGAGCCCCGCGGCCCGGTGGGCGGCGGAGCACCGGCCCCGCCCGGCCACACGGGCCACCGGGCACGGTCGGCGTCCGATGTGGAAGCCGACCCACTGCTGGTCCGGGACGTCATGGAGGTCGCCGCCGCGTCAGTCCCGGGGGACTCCGTCTTCATGGGTGTTGCCCGTGCACTCACCGACGCCGGAGTGGGGTCGCTGCCCGTGACCGACCCGGAGGGCCGGGTGATGGGTGTGGTCTCGGAATCGGACCTGCTGGCCAAGGCGGCGGTCGAGGCGACCGGTCACCGGCCCGGCGTGGCGGGTGCCCTCGCCCGCCGGCGCCTGAACGACAGCGCACGCGCGGAAACCGCGGAGGATCTGATGACCGCTCCCGCCATCACGGTCTTCCCGGAGTCCACCGTCGCCGAGGCGGCGTGGCTGGCAGCGCTCTCCCGGCTGAAGAGGGTGCCTGTCACGGACAGGGACGGGCACCTCGTCGGTGTGGTGCGCAGGAACGCGCTTCTGGCGGCTCTCGTGCGGGACGACGAGGGAATCCGTCAGGAGATCGTGTCCAGGATCCTCGTGGAGGAGTTCCCCGGCGCCGGGACCGCGGTCGAGGTCACCGTCCGCAACGGGACGGTGGACGTGTGGGGCCGGATGGAACGGGCCGAAGCGCGGCGGTTCCTCGCACGGGTCGAAGGTCTTGCCGACGTCGCCGAAGTCGTCGATCACCTGGTGACCTGAGAACCGCCGGTCGGGCCGTGGCGGCGGCCGCGGACGGTTTGTCCTGGGTCGACCGGCCCCGGTGGGAGGGAAGGTCGCCCCTACGAGCGACGGCAGCACGTCGCCATGGTGGAAGCAGCGACGCGACGCCCGCGGGTATCACCTCCTCCCGGGCGATCCACGAGGGAGGCCCGTCATGGTGGACGAACTCTCCGTGCCCAGGCCCCACGGGGTGGCAGGGGAGACCCTGTGGAGGCACCTGGTGTGCGCTGCCGGCAGGGACACGAGGCCGTTGGTCCGCCCTGCGGACCGGGCCCGTAGCCGTCTGGTGGTGGAAAGGGCCTTCGCCGTGCTGGTGGCGCTCGTTCTGGCGGTGGCGGCCACCTGGGCCACGTGGACCGGCGAGCACCGTCGTGTTCTGGGCGAGGAGCGGCAACAGGTGAGTGCGACCACGGTGACCAGGGCGGTGGCGGGCGCCGGTGACACCCGGTCCGGCGTGCCGGACGCCGTGTGGGCGGAGGCGACCTGGAGCGTGCCGGGGAGTGACCCGCACCGCGGTGTCGTCGAGGTGCCGCTCGGTACGGAGGCCGGCAGCGTGATCGGGATCTGGGTCGACGAACAGGGGCGGCCGACCCGGAAACCCCCCACGGACGCGGACATGGCCTTCGCCTCGGCGCTGGCGGGGATCTCGGCGTTCGCCGTGATCGCGAGCGCTGCCGTGGCCGTGACCGATCTCCGGGGCCGGCGACTCGAGCGCCGGACTCTGGACGCGTGGGAGGCCGAGTGGGTGGAGGTCGAACCGCGCTGGTCCGGCCGCCCGGGAGAGTGAGCGAGCGCGACGGAGCCGGCTGCCGACCCCGGCCTGCTTCGCAGCAAGTGGGGCGCGGGCGTGCACGGAGGAGCCATGTCGGCGGGGTGTACGGCGTGCGCCGGCGCCACACGTCGGCTCGCGCGGAGGCAACTGCCCACGGTCGATGGCGAGGAGGGCAGCCAGCCGCGGCCGGGCGCCGGAATCGGCTGCGTCACCGTGCCAGTGCCCAGCTTCCGGACGTGGGCCCGTCGCCGCTGGGCCCTCCTCGCCGCCCATCATTGCACAGTGCAATGGAGAGCTCCAGGTGTGGGACGGCCGGAACTGCGCGTCGTCCCGGACGGTCGACCGGAGCGGCCGTTTCCGGATGCGGCGCCGGCATCCGCAGGGCCGTCGGAGGCGCACAGCCGTACCCGCCGCGCGTGGCCCTTGCGGTCTCGCGCGGCGGGTGGGCGGTTTCCCGGTCCACTGAGGGGCGGACTACTGAGGGGTGACGGACTTCTCCACGTCGGCGAAGGTCGCACTGTCGACCAGGCCGGTGTCCTCCAGGACCTCGAGGTGGTCAAGCACGGTCTGGTTGGCCTGCCGCGCGTGGCGTCGGATGAGGTCGTTCTGGGTGGCGGCCCGGACCTCGCCGATGGTGGCGAAGATCTTTCCGTGCGAGGCGCGCAGCAGGTTCGCGAACAGACGGTCGAACTCGGCTCCCCGGGCGTTCTCCATCTGCTTGACCCAGCCCTGCTGTTCGGCCGTGGCCTCGTCGGGAATCGCGACGCCCAGGATCTTGGCGTCCTCGCGTACCAGCTGGTCGAGCTTGCTGTGGCCGTCCATGAGATGCAGGCCGGCACGCTTGACCGCCTCGCTGGAGGCGTTCGTCTGGGCCAGCCGGCCGGCGGGAATCTCCCACAGACCGGCCTGCCGCACCTTGACCAGGAACGTCTTGTCCACCTCGGTCACCGGCTGGGGCCCGTCCTTCCCGGACGGGACGTCCTCCGCCGCATCGTCCTGCGCGTCCGCTCCGTGGGCTGCGCCGGACGAGTGCCCGTATCCCGCGGTGCCGGACTGTCCGTAGCCGTTCTGTGCCGCGGCGCCCGCGGGGGTCGGCGAGGCCGAGGCCTCCTCATCACCTCCCCGCGTGATGAACAGCACGGTGGCGATGACCGCGCAGACGGCCACGATCACCGCGATGGTCCTGGGGACGGTGGACTCGGCGGCGCGTCGGTTGGAACGCATGATGCCTCCCGGTCGGCATGGAGTACTTGCTCGTTCATGTCGTCCGGAAGCTGTTGTAGGCGGCTGGCACGGCACGCAGACAGCAGTACGGGCCTGACCGCCGCAGCGTTCACCCGAAGGCGGGGGATCCTTTCGAACGGCCCTGCCCAGGCCGCCGTCGACCTGCCCGACCGGCCGTCGGACCCGTGGTCCTCGCCGCGTGCCCGTGGTCGTCACCGCGTGGGAACCAGCGGGTACGGGCGCATTCCGTGCGGGCGGACGGACGGCGGTCGACGGGCGGGTGGACGGGCCCCCGCACGCGCCCCGGCCGACCGCGGTGGCGGTCCCGCTCACAACAGCACCACGGCTCGGTTGAGTTGACGAGAAGACCTGAGCACCACGCCGAGGCGCGACCGCGGGGATCGCGGGAACTCCCGTCCTGCCGGCGGGAGGCGTCGCGTCGATCCGGCGGCCGGCGGGGCGACCGTGGTAGTCGAGTCGCATGGATTCCACCGAAGGCCGAGCGAACGCCTCCCTGCCCCGACGCCTCGGCCGACGGTTCCGCGAGTCCGTCGTGGGCGGGCCGGGTGAGCGGGGCTCCGACCTGGAGCTGATGAACCGCTCCCTCGGATTCGCCGCGATGGGCTTCCTCACCCTGGTGCCGCTGATGATCGTGCTCGCGGCGGCAGACCCGGCTCAGGCAGCCGGTTTCGCGCACTGGCTCAGCAGGGCCCTGAGCGCGTCGACGGCGGCTCAGTCCGAGATCCAGCAGATGTTCGCCCCTCCGCGGCGCGTTCTGCGGGCGACGACGAGCTTCAGCCTGGCCGCTCTCGCGCTCTTCGGCGTCACGTTCGCGGCGGCGGTGCAGACCGGCTACGAGAAGGCCTGGCAGCTGGAACCGGCACGAGGCGGTACCTCGTACGCCGCAGTGCTGGCACGACACGTGCTGTGGCTGTGCCTGGTCGTGGCGTACGTGCTGCTGTTCACCAACACGCCTCTGCGCAAGGAGAACGTCATCACGACGCCGCTGGGGACGGCGGGCGCCGTTCTGGCCACGCTCATGCTCCTGTGGGCCTCGCAGAAAGTCCTGCTCGGCAGCCGGGTCGGGTGGAGAGCCCTGCTGCCGGGCGCCCTCGCAACCACCGTCGGCCTGCTCGGTCTCCGCCTTTTCTCCCGCCTCGTCTTCTCCCCCCTGATCGTGACGAGCGCCGTCGCGTACGGCACCGTGGGAACGATGCTGGTCGTCCAATCCTGGTTCGTCGGCGTCGGCTTCGTCCTCTACGGGGGCGCGCTCACGGGCAGGATCCTCCACGAAGAGGCTCGGCCGAGGCCGCGGCGCCGGCACGGCTGACCGGGGCGGCGGCAACTGCTCGGGCAGCCGTCCGGCCCGGTGCCCCTCGCGCCCGGCCGGGCCGCACGGCACGCTCAGGGGTCCCCGGTCCGTGACCGTCCGGGCTTGCTCGGCGTGCAGCCCCGGGAGACGCAGGGCCCTTCCGGCCTGCATCGTCCGGCTGCGGGCCGCGTCTCCTCGCGCCGTCGGCCCGCACGCTTGGCGGTCGCATTCTGGGTAGGTGCCGTGCATGGACGAGTGGCGGCCCTTGAGGCGCGTCCAGGGCTACCTGCCGATCGCCGATCACGGACTCGTCGGCGACGGCCGTACCTGCGCCCTGGTCGGCCGGGACGGCGCGGTGAGTTTCATGTGCGTCCCGCGCTTCGACTCGGTGCCGCTCTTCGCCTCCCTGCTCGACCACAGAAGAGGGGGAGAACTGCTGCTCGCGCCCGCGCGGGTGAGCGAGAGCCGCCAGCGGTACGTCTCCGGCACCGGTGTGCTCGTCACGGAGATGCGGGGGCCGGAGGGGGCGGTCGAGATCACCGACGCGTTCCCGCTCGCGAGGGATGCGCGTCTGGAGGAGGACGCGAGGGCCGGCCGCGCGGAACTTCTGCGGCATGCGCGCGTGACGCACGGAAGCGTCGAGCTCCGTTTCCGCCTCAGCCCTCGCCGGGGCGACGAGGTCGGTCCGGACGGGCCGACACGGGTCCTCCGAGGTCCGGGCCGGCCCGCCGTGTACGTGCGGCTCTCCCGGCCCGTGTCCGGTACGGACGGCACGATCACCCTCGGGCCGGGGGAAACTCTGACCGTCTCCCTGACCTGGGGCGACGGGGCCCGCCACGGCGCCGGAAGTCTCGACCGGCCCGCCCCGTGCCTGGACGACACCGCGCGGGTCTGGAGGCGGTGGGCGGCTCACGTGGTGCGGGACGTACCCCGCCCCGATCTGGTACTGCGCTCCGCGATCACCCTCAAGCTTCTGGACCATGTGGAGAACGGGGCGCTCATCGCCGCCCCCACGTCCTCCCTTCCGGAGCGCATTCACGGGACGCGGAACTGGGACTACCGGTACGCGTGGATCCGGGACACCGCCTACGCGGTCTTCGCCCTCCGGCGCATCGGACTGCCCATGGAGGCCGAAGGCTTCCTGAACTGGGCACTGACCGCCTCCCGTGAGAGCGGGCGTCCTCTCGTCCTCTACGACCTGGACGGGCATGCCCCGCCCCACGAGGTCGAGGACGCGGCACTGGAGGGCTATCGCGGATCCGCTCCGGTGCGCTGGGGGAACGCCGCGGCGCGTCAGGTGCAGCACGACGTGTACGGCGAGATCCTCGACTGTGCGTTCCAGTGGGCCGCGACGGGAGGCGTGCTCGACCCCGGACTGTGGCGACAGCTCGAACGCCTCGCCGAGGAGGCCCGCACCGCGTGGAACCACCCGGATCACGGCATCTGGGAGGTACGAACGCGCGGTCGGCCGTTCACGTACTCGGCCGCCATGTGCCAGGTGGCGCTCGACCGGGCGGCACGCCTGTCCCGCATGCTGCGTCTGCCCGGCGACGCGGCGGGCTGGAACCGGGATGCCGGGCGGCTCGCGGCCCGGATCCTGGACGAGGCATGGGACGACGAGGCAGGAGCCCTCACCGAGCACCTGGGCGGCGGCGGTCTGGACGCCTCCCTGCTCGCCCTTCCGCTCAGGCGGGTCGTACCGGCCGACCACCCCCGCATGGTCGCCACCACCCGGGCGGTGGCGGACCGCCTCGACGCGGGTGGCGGTCTGCTCCACCGCTACCTGCCCACGGCCTCACCGGACGGCATCGACGAACCCGAGGGAGCCTTCCTGCTGTGCAGCTTCTGGATGGCCGACAACCTGGCCGGCCAGGGGCGCATCGACGAGGCGACGGAACTCTTCGACCGGCTCTGCTCCTACGCCGGCCCCTTGGGGCTCCTGCCCGAGCAGCTCGACCCCTCCGACGGTTCGTTCCTCGGCAACTTCCCGCAGGCGATCAGCCATGTGGGCCTGCTGTCCACGGCCGTCGTGCTCGCCCGTACCCAGCGCGGGGTACGCCCCGACCTGTCCACGCGGACGTGGTCCCCCAAGTGACGTTGCCTCACCGGGGCCGGGGCCGGGGCGTCTGGAGGAGCTTCCGGGCGGTCCCTCCGTGCGCGCGGCCTCGCCTCCCGCGCCACAGCCGGCCGGACCGCCGCGGGGGGCCGGTCCGAGCCCGGGCCCCCGCAGGGACGGGCAACCCGCGGTACGGAGGCGAGTCGACCCCGGGGGGGCAGGGAAGCGGGACTCGGCACGGGACCGGTGAGGCGTCGGTCGGCGACGCCGGGAGCGGGCGGCCGAGCGGGCGAGCCGGTGCCCGACGGACCCGGCGTCCCGTTCCCGGGTCATTCGGGCTGCCGGACGACGACGGCGTAGCCACCGACGCCCATGAGCCGGTCGCCCGGTATCTCGCCCTCCGTGGTGACGAGCGCGCGGAGCCGACCGTCCGTCTCGTCGAAGTCGAGGTCCTCGACGGTTCCCATGCGTTCGCCGGTCTCGACGAGCACGGGCTTGCCGAGGGGATCGTGACTGCTGTGGGCCTCCTCCTCGGAGCCGAGTTCGTTCTCGGGTTTCAGCGCCTCCGCCGACCGGACGGTCAAGGCGTCCTTGCCGAAGGAGTGCACGTTGCTCCAGGCCATGACGTGGCCGTGGCGGCCGCGGGTCTTGAGACGGACGGCCGAGACGTGCGGCGGTGACGGCGCGAGCGTGAGAGCGGTGACCGTCCCGAGTCGCTCAGCGGTCGAGACGGCGACCACCGTACGTCCTTGAGCGGTACTGAGCAGCATCATGTCTCCTGTTCGAGCCGGCGCCGAAGGCCCTCGGCGGCGGCCGGCAGGCCGACGACGTCTCCGGCCGTGAAGTCGGCCGTGCCCGGCGGCACGACCATCCATTCCTCCGACACGGAACTTGGCTTGATCACCGGCAGGAAGACCGTCCGTCCCGTCTGCGCGGCCGAGTCGACTTCGTACCCGATCACTCGGGGGGCCTTGCCGGTCTCGATGATGACGTCGGTGATCGTGCCGAGGACGGTGCCGTCCTCGGTCATCATGCGGGCGCCGACGACGCGGCCGCCGCCCGGGGCGTCGATCTGCTCCCGCGCGGCCTGGTCGTCGTCCTCCAGGGCGTCCCCGTCCCGGACCATCACCGCGTCCGGGCCGAGTGCGTGCACCTTCTTCCACAGCAGTGCGCGTTTGAGCGGACCGGCGAGGAGTCCGCGGCCACTGAGTGTGAAGCAGGTGAGGGTGCCTCGCATCGGGTCGAAGACGACGTCCTTGACCTGGGCTATGTCCTCACCCGCGAGTGTGACCACCGGCTCCTCACGGATCTCCTGTGCGCGCAGGTACGTGCTCATGTCTGCCTGCCTCTCCTTCCACCGCGCGTCCTGGTGCCGCCGGCGATGACGTCGCCGCTGCGGCGACGCGCCTGCACCGCCACCACCGAGACCGCCGCCGCGGCCAGCACGGCGAGCCCGATGACCACCCAGATCCACCAGTCCATGAGGAGCACCTCCTGTCGTGAGGACCCGGCGCGCGGTTCGGTCCGAAGCGCCGCGGTCCGATTCCGTACCGACCGGCCGACGGGGGTTCCTGGCCGGCCCGGCGGGCGTGGCCGCGGTTCGCGCTGCGCAGGCGGCGGTGTGCGGGACGGCCCGCACACTCGCCCGCGCCACGCCGCAGCCGCGGTGACGGCGTCCGAGAGCGGATGGTCCGCGGCGGTACGCAGTCGGTGTCACGGTGGTCGGACGGTCCGCGACGGCCGTCCGGCCCCTCCGATGCCGACAGCGCCACCACCGGTGTCCTCAGGTCACGCGCTCCCGTGCCGGAGCAGGCATGGGCCACACGCTCTGCTCGGCCTGCCGGCACACGGAGCACATCACGGAGCGCGCCGGGACGTCCCCGGTCGTCTTCCCGAGCCCCGCCTCCCTGTGCACTTCCTGGGTGTCGAGGTACACGTGCCGCCCGCACAGGGCCACACCGCACTCGTGGCACACGGCGACAGCCGGCGTCGTGTGCCCTCTGGAGTGGCACTCGTAGCAGTTCATTCCGCTGCCTCGCTTCCTCGCTGCTCCCGTGTGCGTCGTGGCTCGGAGGTCCCGGCCGCGGCCGGTCGTTCGCAGCGGGAGCGCCGGCTCGGCTGCTCGTCGAGCCCGGGCGACCGTCCGGAGCCTCGTCACCGGGGGGCCTACCCGGCGGCTCCGCCGAGCATCTGCGCGTGCGCGACAAGGACGGCCGTCTTGCGCCTGTGCATGTTGCCGCCTTTCGGCAAAATGTCTGTATGTCGATGGATGAGGAGCCCCGCGGCTCCCGTTCCGCGGAGCGAGCCGCCGCCTCGACACCGGAGAGCGCCCGCGGTGACGCTGCGGCAGAGCCTCCGGGGCTGCTTGCCGAGATATGCGGCACCCGACGACTGACCGACGCGAACATTCGGGACCTGCGGGCGCTGGGGGCCGCCGCGGCCGAACGTGGCACTTCGCTGCACGTCGTGCTCGCCGACTTCTTCGCCTGCGCCCGCCGCGCTCGGGCCGGTCTCGCGGGCTCGGGCCGGGAAGGAGATCCCTCCGGGATCCACGACGGAGCGGCCGTGGTCCTCGGTGTGCTCGGCGACTCGGCCGTGGCGCTGAGTGAGGGCTACGAGACCGCGCACCGGGCCGCCATCCGCAGGGAGGAGGCGGGCCGGCGCGAGTTCGTCGACGACCTGCTCGAGGGCCGTACGCCGTTGGGGCAGCTGGCCGAGCGGGCCGAGCGGTTCGGTCTCCGGCTGGCCGGGCCGCACAGAGTGGCCGTCGCCCGTGCGCGGACCGCCTTCGAGGCGGGCGCGGCATCGACACGTTATGTCGAGGACGGGCTGACCACCCGGTTCGGGGTGGAGCACGTTCTGATCACCACCAAGGACGGGCTGCTCGTCTGCGTGGCCTCGGGAGCCGCGGCGCAGGTGCCCGAGTTGTTCGCCGCGCAGGCAGGGGAGTCGGTCACGGAGCCGTGCCGAGTCGCCGTGAGTCGACCGCGGTCGGGACCGAGTGGCATCGTCCGCTCGTACCAGGAGGCGCGCCGAGCCCTGGACACGGCCGGTCAGCTGGGCCTCGTCGCCCCGGTCGTGAACGCTTCGGACCTTCTGGTGTTCCAGGTGCTGGGCCGGGATCGCGCCGCCATCTCCGACCTCGTGATCACCGTTCTCGGGGGTCTCGCACAGGCTCGCGGCGGCCCGGAGACGCTGCTGGAGACCCTCACCGCGTACTTCGCGGCAGGCTGCAGGAACACCACCACGGCGCGACGCATGGGGGTGGGGGTCCGCACCGTCGGCTACCGGATCGCCCGCATCCGGGAGCTGACCGGGCACGACCCGACCGATCCTGATCAGAGGTACGTCCTGCAGACCGCGGTGCTGGGGGCGCGCCTACTGGGCTGGCCGGAGTCACCGCTGCAGTCAGCCGACTGAGCCGCCGTACCGCAGTGCGGGGAGGCCCTGGTCGCCGCGGTCGAGGGTGTCTGCGCCGACGCGACCGTCCGCGGCCGGAGCCCGGCTCCGGACCTCCTCCTGCTCGCTCGGGAGGAGTCGGAGAGATCGTCCGGAGCCGGGCGCGGCGTGCTCTCCGAGAGCGTCCGGCTGGATGCCCCGCCGCGCCTCACGGGCGGGTCTCCGCGCCTCGACAGAGAGCTGCCGCCCGAAAGAATTGCACGATGCAAAGGACGGGTCCACGCGCCGCGCGCGACGGGTGGTGGATTTGCCGCCCGAGGGCGGGGTGGGATCCCCCGGGCCTGTGAGCGGGGCGTGCCGGGCCGGTCGGGCGAGGGCGGGCGGGGGCATGTCCCCGCCCGCCGTCATCGGGCAGTCGGGTCGTCCGCCGGTCTCCGGCCCGTCGCGGCTCGTGGGCCGTGGCAGGCGGGGGCGCACTCCAGCCGGACGAAGGGGATCAGTGCCCCTGCGCGGCGGTACCCGGCCGCCGTCCCGTCCGTGGGAAGTCCCAGATACGCGCACAGCCGGGCGGCCGTACGGGGATGGTCCTCGGCGTAGTTGGCCATCACCTCGGCAGCGTCCTCCGGGGGCAGGAATCGGGCGTTGACCGCGTGGTAGCGCCGGCCGACCTGGATGGTGGCCTGCGGAGTGTGCCGGAGGTTCCGGTACCACTGGGCCGAAGGGCCGTACCCGGACGCCACGGTCCACGAGCGGGGAGCCCGTGTGTGGTCCACGACCTCGAGGACCACGGTGCGCGAGGCGCCGCTCAGCCTTCCCGTGTGGATGAGGAGCAGGAGCCTCCGGCCGAACAGGGGGCCGAGCCCGATCCTGAACAGGTGTACGGGGAGCCGGGCGGCCAGCCGCTTCCAGCCCGTCGGCGGAGCAGGTCGCTGTGGTGGGGGGTTCGAATGATCCACGAGGCACCCTCCGGTTCCGGCTGCCGCCCTTGCAGCTGTCGGTTGTGTAACGAGACTCTCCCAAAATGCTTCGGGAGGGTAAGTTTTGCATAGGCTAAATCAAGCGGTGGTCCGTGGTGGTGCCGGACGCCCGCTCGTAGCCCGATCGCACCGCCTCACACACCGCGGGGTCAGCCATGCCCGAAGTGACACCGCAGCGCTCATCGGTGCTGTCCGTCCTCCCGTACGGCGTGATGGCCGTCGTCACCGTCGTCGATGTGACGGCGGGCCCCTCGGTCGGATTCCTCCCCCTCGTCTCCCTGGGCCCGGCGTTCGCAGGGCTGGCCGGCGGCTGGCGCCGCACCGCCCTCATCGGGGGTCTGGCGATGCTCCTGTGCCTGGGGCTCGGGTTCTACGACGGTATGTTCACCGGTCGCCGGGGCTGGACGGCCCTTGCGTCGGTGGCGGGCGTGACCGTGGCCGGTCTGGTCGCGGCGGTGATGCGGCAACGACGGGAAACCGAACTCGCCAGTGTCCGTTCGATCGCCGAGGTCGCGCAGCGCGTGCTGCTGCGGCCGGTGCCGCGCAGCGCCGGGCATCTGCGAGTGGCGGTCTCCTACACCTCGGCCGTCGCCGAGGCGCGCATCGGCGGCGATCTGTACGAGGTGGTGGCGTCACCCGCCGGCGTGCGCGTGATCGTGGGGGATGTCCAGGGCAAAGGGCTGGAGGCGGTCGAGACGGCGGCGCTGGTCCTGGGTGCCTTCCGGGAAGCCGCCCACGACGAGGCTGACCTGGCCGGCGTCGGCGCCCGGCTGGAGCGGGTGGCGGACAGGGAACTCCAAGGTGAGAAGTTCGTGACGGCCGTGCTGGCGGAGGTCGGGAACGAAGGGACGGTGACCCTGCTGAACTACGGGCACCCCGCGCCGATGATCGTGAGGCCGGACGGACGGGTACGCTTCGCCGAGCCGCCACTGCCCGCTCTGCCGCTCGGCCTCGGGGTGCACGCGGGCCACCGGCCCGAGCCCCACTCGGAGCGCTTCACTCCGGGCGACCAGATCCTGCTGTACACGGACGGCGTCTCGGAGGCGCGCGACGGAGCGGGACGCTTCTATCCCCTGGAGGACCGGGGCGGACTGCTGAAGGACCCCGACTCCGAGTCGGCTCTGCAGGCTCTGCGCGCCGATCTGGTCTCGCACGCCGAAGGGCCGCTCCACGACGACGCCGCCATGTTGCTGATCCGGCACCACGACGCAGATGTGAGCGGCCGGAGGCCTTCGATCAACGGGTGAGCCCCGGCACGAGGGCCGCAGAGGGTAGAAAGGGGCCATGACCGAGAGAGGGCAAGTGCCGCACGTCGACGACGTCGACGCGGTGACGCGTGCGGTACTGACGGCGTCCAGGCTGCTCGTGGCCGTATCGGCCCATTCCCTGGCGGCGGTCGAGGACCGGGTGACGCTGCCCCAGTTCCGTCTGCTGGTGGTGTTGTCCATGCACGGGCCGGCGAAGCTCGTGGTGCTCGCCGAGCGGCTCGGCGTCAACCCCTCGACGGCGATGCGCATGATCGACCGGCTGATCGCCGCCGGTCTCGCGGACCGCCGGACGAACCCGGCCAACCGCCGGGAAACGGTGCTGCGCCTCACGGCGGAAGGCGGCGCACTGGTCGAGGACGTCACGAGCAGGCGCCGCAGGGAGATCGAGAGGATCGTGCTGCGGATGGCCCCGGCGCAGCGAGCCGCGCTGATCGACGCGCTCACCGACTTCAACGAGGCGGGCGGTGAGCCGACCGTACCGTCCGCGGACACCGTGCTGTACCCGCTGGGCTGGGCGGACCACTGACTCGGGTTGGCGGGGGTTGCGAGCGTGACGGCTCCGCCTGGGCGGAACCAGTGGAATCAGCGGAATCAGTGGAATGGGCCGCGCGTCGCGGCGTGCGGCGGCGGGCCGGCTGGCGGTCTGCACGGTTTCTCGTCAGGAGGGCGCGTGAGACTTCGGGCCCAGGTGGTACGAGCGGACCACCGCGACCGTGCTGAGCGCCGCCAGCGCCAGGCCGACGCCCAGCGATTCCGCCAGCGGTCCCTCGCCATGACCTGAAGTGGTGATTCCGCGCGGCGGCACCCGGCCGTGCGGGTCGTGGACGAGCCCGATCCGGTCGCCCGGCAGCGTCGACGCCGTGCAGCCCCGCCAGATCCGACCGGGGACCGGAGTGCCGTCGAGGTGCCGCACCGCGCAGTAGTGCCTCTCCGCGACTCCGCCCGTCCCGGGCGCGACGGAGGTCACGACGACGCTGCTGACCTCGCCGCCCCAGCGCAGCAGCACTTCGTTCGTGGCCTTGGGTGCGGCGACCGCCCAGCACACACCGAGGACGGCGATCGGTCCCACGAAGGCCCTGCCGGCCCGCAGGCACAGAAGGAAGACCGCCAGACCCAGCGCGACCAGCATCCCCGCCTCGCCCGTCTGGAGCACCGTCGAGCCGAGGAGGGTTCCCGCCACCCCCGGCCCGGCGATGACCGCCGACCCCACGAGGCCCACCGCCATGCCCTCCGCCACCAGCCAGCTCGGGGGCCGGCCGTTGTAGTCGGCCGAGCCCCACAGTGCTGCGCTGATCGAGTAGCTGTGCCGTGGCCGTGCCCGCCGTCTCCCGCTCTCCATGGTTGCATTATGCAAAGGACTGTCGGAGTGCGGACACCGGCCCCGGGTGACATCACTCCCCGCCGGCCGGCGGCGGAACCACGACGACCGGGCATCGGGCGGTGTGCAGCACCTCTCCGCTCACCGAGCCGAGCATCAGTCTCCGCAGGCCGGTGCGGCCGTGGGTGCCCACGACCAGCAATGTCGCGTCGCGCGAGCAGTCCACCAGAAGGTGCGCCGGCCGAGTCCGCTCGACGTGCGTGCGGATGTCCAGGTCGCGGTGGCGGGACCGGTACGGGCCGAGCCTCTCTTCCAGCAGGTCCTTCGCCGCGCTCGGTCGTGTCTCATGGCCGACGAGAAGGGGACCGGTGGGGCCGGTGCCGAGGAGGTCGGGCCGAGTGGATCCGTGAACGACGTCGAGCGGGGCGTCACGGGCGGCTGCCGCACGCAGGGCGAACTCCATCACGTGCGGCTGCACGTCGTCGACGTCGACGCCGACCACCACCCGTTCGGCTTCGGGTTCGGTTCTCCTGCGGGGCCTGACCACCAGTACCGGGCAGTGTGCGTGGGTGGCCACCTGCAGACTCACGGATCCCAGTGGCAGTCGCGGGAATCCCCCCGTACCGCGGTGACCCACGACGATCATCGATGCCTCGGCCGACCGGTCGACGAGCGCCGGCGCCGGGGAGCCGGAGGCGACATCCGGCTCGACCGCGAGATCCGGGAACCTCCGGTGGACCGCTTCGGTGAGTGGGGCGATGACGCGCTCCGCTCGATCGGTATGCGTTCCGCCATCCTCGCCGGCTTCGGTCGACCGGGCCGGCAACGGCGGTTCGACGGCGTGCACGATGCGAAGCCCCGTGCCGGCGCGGACCGCCTCCTCAGCCGCACGGAGCACCACCTGCTCCTGCCCCTGTGCCTCGACCGCACCGACCACCACCGGTCCGGCCGCCTGGCGATCGTCCACCGTCGACTCCTCTCCCGGCCGTTCTAGGTGAGCGAACGGATCTCCGTGATCAGCGCCTGACGCGTGCCCCGTCCGGCTCGCTTCCATCACACGGGAGCGGGCGTGCACCGGCAACCGGTGCCGGGACGTCGTGGCACGGCCCGTGCCTCGTCGGGGAGCCGGACGGCGGGCGGTGGCACCGTGTCGTGTGCCGACCCTGCGGCGGGGGCCGCCCGCCATGTCGAGGTGACGCTCCGCCGCCCGGCGGACGACACGTCTCCCGAGCTCCGCAGGCTGCTGGATCATTACTTTGCACTATGCAATCCTTCCCGGGTGGCGGCGCTCCTCCGAGGAGCGGTGAGATCGCCGTCTCCCGGAGCCGGGCTGATGTCGGCCTCCGAGCAGCGGCCACGGACCGGCTCGCTCGCGTCGGGCGGCAAGCCGCAAGGAGGCCCTGTGCTCACCGCGTGGAGCGGTGAGACGACGGCCGCGCACCGGCTCGCCCGGCTTCCCGCGCCGCGCCCCACCCGGGGCCGTCCATGGCGCGTTGGGCACGTGTTCGACCGACCGGAGGGCCATGTCCAGGCAGGAACAGACGACCCGGACCTCCCCGTCCCGTCGTGCCGTACTGCGCGTCGGCATCGCGGCTGCGGGAGCCGGACTGCCCGCCGGCTGCTCGGGCGGCGCACACGGTCCCGCACGCCGGGACGGGGCACCGGGACCGGCCCCCACGCGTTCCGCCCGGGATCCGGACGGCGGCCCGGCCGCGTCCCCACGGGCGACGGGCGCCGAACGGCCGTCGGGGGGGCTGACACTGACGGCCACTCCGGGAACCATCGATCTGGGGGCCGGGCGCACGGTCAGGACCTGGACCTACGACGAGGAACTGCCGGGACGTGAGGTCCGGGTCACGGCAGGCGACACACTCCGCTTGACCCTGAACAACCATCTGCCGGACCCCACCACGGTCCACTGGCACGGCATCGCCGTGCGCAACGACATGGACGGTGTGCCGAACGTGACGCAGCCGCCCATCCGGGCGGGCGGATCGTTCACCTACCGCTTCCGCGTGCCGCACCCGGGCACGTACTGGTTCCACCCGCATCTGGGCCTGCAACTGGACCGCGGTCTCTACGCACCGCTGATCGTGGACGACCCCGACGAGCCGCTCTCCTACGACCGTGAGTGGGTCATCGTGCTGGACGACTGGATCGACGGGGTCGACGGCCTGTCCCCGGACGACGTGTTCGCCCGGATTCGCAAGGGCCGACCCGCTCCGGGCCACGGCGTGCGGCAAGACCACCGCGACGAGAACGGTGCGGGTGAGGGAAGCTCCCGTCCCTCGCCGCCGCGCGGAGGTGTGGACGCCGGGTACGGGCCGGCCCGGGACGGTGGCCCGCAGCCGCGCGGCCGGGGCTCCTCCGCCTCGCCGCACGACGGCAGGGCCCCCGGCACCGGCCGGCGGATGGGGAGCGAGCTCCTCGGTGGTCACACGGGTGACATCGACTACCCGCACTACCTGGTCAACGGCCGGATCTCGGCAGATCCCTCGCAGTTCAGGGCCAGGCCCGGAGAACGGATTCGGCTGCGCATCATCAACGCGGCGGCCGAGACGCCGTTCCGGGTCGCTCTCGGCGGCCATCGGCTCACGATCACCCACAGCGACGGCTTCCCCGTGCAGCACCAGACCGTGGACTCACTGCTCCTGGGCATGGCCGAGCGGTACGACGCGCTGGTCACCGTGAAAGGCGGGGTCTTCCCGTTCACCGCGCTCGCCGAGGGCAAGCGCGGAGCGGGGATGGCGGTCCTGCGCGCAGGAAGAGCCGCATCGCCGAAGCCGTCAGCGCGTCCGGCGGAGCTGTACCGGGACGTGCTGGTGTCGGCCCGACGGCTGCGCCCTCACGAGTCGGTCGCCCTGGAGCGTCGCAGGCCCGACCGTCAGCTCAAGATCACGCTGACCGGCGGTACGGAGAGGTTCGACTGGGGCATCGACCACGGGTCCTACTCGCCGGATCGGATCCACCGCGTCGAACGCGGCGAGCGGGTGCGGCTGGTGGTCGTCAACGCGACGGACATGTGGCATCCCGTCCATCTGCACGGCCACACCTACGGCCTGGCCGGCATCGGCTCCCTCGGCGCCCGCAAGGACACCTCCGTGGTGCTGCCGCACCGCAAGCTGGTGTGCGACCTGGACGCGGACAACCCCGGTCGGTGGATGCTGCACTGCCACAACGTCTATCACTCCGAGTCGGGAATGATGACGACGCTCGGATACCGGTAGTCGAGCGTCCGTCCAGGGGGCTCCGCCGGACGGCACCCGGCCCCCGGGCCGCCGGTCCGCATCGACCGCGGGTGACGACTCGCGCCGCCGTGCTCCCGGATCCCCGCCCTTCGCGTCCTCCCGTCCTCCGCGTGGGGCCGCTGCGACCCTCCGGCGTACGAAGATCCGGGCTGTGTGCCACCAGCGTGCGCCGCGCGGCATCAAGGGGGCGTAAAGATTGCCGGAGTACGGCAATGCGAACCGATGGGACGCACTGTCAGGATCACTTCGGGCCAAGGGAGATTCGGCCCCAGTACATGCGGCCGGCTGCCGGAAGCAGGCAGGGTCTTCTGTCGCTTCAGGAGCCGCGAGCGACCACCCGGTCCGTTCACGAGGGGGATGACTGATGGCCGAGTTCCTGCAAGCCACCGCCGGTTTCCCCGCGGTGCTGTTCACCTCGGCACTTCTGGTCGTCATCGGCTTCTGGTTGCTGGTGCTCGCCGGAGCGGCCGACCCCGACAGCTTCGACACGGACGTGGACACCGACGCAGCGGGACTGGGCGGCGTGCCCGTCTCGGTGGCGGCCTCGCTCCTGATCGCCCTCGGCTGGTTCGGCAGCCTGTCCGGCTCGGTCCTGCTCGCCCGTGCCGGCCTGGCCGGCCTCCCCTTCCACCTCTCGCGCGTCGCCGTGCTCGCGGCCTCGCTGGTCCTCGCGTGGTGGGTCACCCGCATGCTCGTGCGGCCGTTGGCCAAGCTCTTCCCCGACGAACCGGGTCCGTCCCGGCAGGACTTCATCGGCTTGACCTGCACCATCCGCACGGGGCGGGTGGACGGGGACTTCGGCCAGGCGGAGGTCGTCGCCGGGGACGGCTCCACTGCGGTCGTGCAGGTCCGGCAGAGCGGCAGCGACGTCCTGGCGCTCGGCAGCACGGGTCTGCTCTACGCCTACGACGACGCGGGCGGGTTCTTCTGGGTCTCGCCGTACGACAACGCGCTGGACCCCCGCGGCTGACGCCGCACCTTCTTCCTCAGCACACGTCTCTCACCCGGGGGATTTCCCATGGATGCCATAACCGTGGGCATCGGCGTGCTCATCGCCGTTGTCCTGCTCATCGTCATCGCCATGCTCTTCACGATCAGCCGGCTCTTCCGCAAGGTGGAGCAGGGCAAGGCACTGATCGTGTCGAAGATGCGCAAGGTGGATGTGACGTTCACCGGGCAGGTCGTCCTGCCGGTGCTGCACAGGGCCGAGGTCATGGACATCTCGGTGAAGACCATCGACATCACCCGGACCGGCCGGGACGGGCTCATCTGCAAGGACAACATCCGCGCCGACATCAGGATCTCGTTCTTCGTCAGGGTCAACAAGACGGTGGAGGACGTCGTCAAGGTCGCCCAGGCCATCGGCACGGCGCGTGCCAGCGACAAGGAGACCCTCCAGGACCTGTTCAACGCCAAGTTCTCAGAGGCGCTCAAGACGGTCGGGAAGCAGCTCGACTTCACCGACCTCTACACCAAGCGCGACGAGTTCCGGGACCGCATCATCCAGGTCATCGGGACGGATCTGAACGGCTACAGCCTCGAGGACGCGGCGATCGACTACCTGGAGCAGACACCGCTGGCCCAGCTGGACGCCTCCAACATCCTCGACGCCCAGGGCATCCGGAAGATCACCGAGCTGACGGCCGTCGAGCACGTCCGCACCAACGAGTACCAGCGGCACGAGGAGAAGGAGATCACGCGGCAGAACGTCGACGCCCGTGAGGCCATCCTGGAGCTCGAGCGCCGACGGGCCGACGCGGAGATCAAGCAGAAGCGCGAGATCGAGACCGTGCGGGCCCGCGAGGAGGCCGAGACGGCACGGGTCGTGGAGGAGGAGCGGCTGCGGGCGCAGAGCGCGTTCCTGAAGACCGAGGAGCAGCTCGGCGTCCAGCGGGAGAACCAGGCCCGCGAGGTCGCCGTCGCCAAGATGAACCGTGAACGCGTCGTGGCCGTCGAGAACGAGCGCATCGAGAAGGACCGGCTGCTGGAGGTCATCGCCCGGGACCGGGAGACCGAACTGACGCGGATCTCCGCCGAGAAGGAGGTCGAGGCCGAGCGTCGCGACATCGCCGAGGTCATCCGCGAGCGCGTCGCGGTCGACCGGACGGTCGCAGAGCAGGAGGAGTCCATCAAGCGGCTCCGGGCGGTGGAGGAGGCCGAGCGCAACCGGCAGGCCGTGGTCATCGCGGCAGAGGCCGAGGCACAGGAGAAGCTGGTCAAGGACATCAAGGCCGCCGAGGCCGCCGAGCAGGCCGCGGTCCACCGGGCGGCCGAGGAACTCACCCTCGCGGAGGCCCGCAACAAGGCCGCCGACATGGACGCCCGCGCCAAGATCCGTCTCGCCGAGGGCATCCAGGCCGAGACGGCCGCCGAGGGCCTGGCAGCCGTGCAGGTGCGGGAGAAGGAAGCCGGCGCGATCGAGAAGGCCGGCCGCGCCGAGGCCGAGGCCACCGCCGCCCGGTTGCGTGCCGAGGCGGAGGGCGCCCGCGAGAAGGCGCTCGCCGACGCCACCGCCATCGGCGAGAAGCTCAAGGCCGAGGCCGTCGGCCTGACCGAGAAGGCCGCCGCGATGGCGGCACTGGACGAGGCCTCCCGTGCACACGAGGAGTACCGGCTGCGGCTGGAGGCGGAGAAGGACATCCGTCTCGCCGGGCTCGACGTCCAGCGCCAGGTCGCCGAGGCGCAGGCCACGGTGCTCGCCACCGGCCTGGAGAGCGCCGACATCAACATCGTCGGCGGTGAGTCGGTCTTCTTCGACCGGCTGGTGTCGGCGATCTCCCTCGGCAAGAGCGTCGACGGTTTCGTCCACCACTCCGAGACCGCGCGGGCCCTGGCCGGATCGTGGCTGGACGGATCCGCGTCGTTCACCGACGACCTGACGAAGGTGCTGGCGTCGGTCTCGACGGCGGACGTGCAGAACCTGACCGTGTCCGCGCTGCTGACACGGCTCATGAAGACGGGCGGGGCGCCCGCCACGCAGCTGGGGCAACTGCTGGAGCGGGCCGGTGAACTCGGCCTCGCCGACACGCCGCTCACCGCGCTGAACGGCACCGCGAAGAGCTGACCGCTGAGGGAAGCGGTCAAGGGCTCCGGAGCCGCCGGACGGGGGTCAGCGGCTCCGGAGCCTCAACCGGACGTACGAGGGAGGGTGAAAGGGATGGACGACGGGGACGGCATGGACGCCGGAACGTACGAGGTGCTGCGCGACCGGCTCGGTGCACGGGCGACGGAGCTCGCCCGGCGCGCCGAGGCGCTCAACTCGTCCCGCATCGCGGAGTTCGGGGCGGACGAGCTCACTCTGACCGGCACCGAACGCATCGGTACCGAAGCGCCCTGCGTGGCCCGCGACCTCGTCGCGGTCGGCGGCAGACTGCTCCTCGGCCACGACACGCCCGCGGCGTTGACCCCCCGCACCACGGTCGGCGACGTCTTCTCGCTGTACGACCACGACCTGGCCCCGTTGGAGGCGGGTGCCGCTCCGGGCCTCCTCGACGACGCGGACTTCGCACGCGAGTTCGCCGCGCTGTGCCGCTACTACCAGGGTGCCCGGCTGCACCGGCTGCGAGTGGTCGACGGCACGCTGCTGGCCGTCTTCCGGACCGGCGAGAAGGCCGAGGACGTCCGGGTCCTGCGCTGGACACTCACTGCGGACCGGCGGGCCCGGTTCCTGGACGCCCGCGGGGAGCGCGACAACGTCACGCCGCCCGCCCATGACCTGACCTGGGTGGAGACCACCCGTGACGACCACGTGCCGGGACGGCACCCGCACATCTCCATCGGCGGTGACGTCTTCGTCACGACGGTCGGCGGCAGTCTCACCGTCAAGACCGATAACGACACCGAGTCCGGGGCCGGCATCCACAGCGAGCCGGTCGACGAACCCCTGCAGTCGCTCGCGGACTCGGACGTCGCCTACGCGCGGGTGGGCGCCCTGATCCTGCTGCGCGTGCGCCCCTACAAGGAGGAAGCGGACCGCTATCTGGTGTTCAACACGCTCACCAGGACGGTGGTCAGGCTGGACGGCGTCGGTCACTCCTGCCGCCGGCTCCCCGACGACCAGGGCATCGTCTTCCCCGGCGGGTACTGCCTCTCCACGGGCGCCGTGAAGACGTTCGACATGCCCACGGCGCAGGACATGACCTTCGAGCGTGCCGTGCGCTCACCGAACGGGGAGGACGTGCTGTACGCGTTCCATTCCCGTACGGAGGGCGGGAGTCTGCTCCTTCCCTACAACCTGCTCCGCAAGGAGGTCGCCAACCCCCTGACCTGCCGGGGGTACGCCCTGCTGGACGACGGCACACTCGTCGTCCTGCGCACACCCGACGCGGACGAGCCCACCCGTGCGCACCTCGTTCAGGTCTGGCGGAGCCCGTACGTCTCCGACCCCCTCGCCGCCGCCCCGGCCGGATCCGGACCGCTCGCCAGGATCGGCAACGCCGACCTCGTCCGCGGCCTGTCCGACTGCCTGGCCATCGCGCGGCAGGCCACCGAGGCATCGGCCACGGCCGAGATGTACGACGCCCTCGTCGCCTCCTGCGCCCGGGCCGCCGACACCCACCACTGGCTGGGCGCCGCCGAGACCGGCGATCTGCGGACCCCGCTCGACGAGATCCGGGCCACCGCGGAGCAGGTACTGGACGAGTTCAGGACCGTTCAGGAGCTGAGGCGTCACGCGGCCGACGCGCTCGCCGAATCCGCCGTGCGCATCGCCGGCCTGGTCCGGCGCGTTCGCGGCGAGGCCCCGGCGAGTGCCGAGGAATGGATCGCGCGCATCACCGAACTGCGCCGGGCCCACGGGCGCCTGCTGACACTGAAGGAGATGCGGTACGCGGATACCGAGCGCATCGAGGCGCTCTCCCAGGACCTCGAGGCCGACATCGCCGCAGCCGCCCGGCGGACCGTCACCTTCCTCCAGCGTGAGGACTCCTTCGACGGCTACCGAGCGGAGATCGGGAGTCTCAGCGCCGACGCCGAGGCCATCGCCACGGCCGCCGACGCCGGGCCCGTCGCCGCTCGGCTGGACGAGCGGGCCCTGGGACTGCAATCCCTCACGGAGGTGGTGACGGGTCTCGAGGTGGGTGACGCCACCGTGCGCACCTCCGTCCTGGAGCGGATCACCGAGGTCCTCGGCGGTGTCAACCGCGCCCGTGCCGTTCTGGCCGGCCGCTGCCGGGAGCTGCGCGAACGCGAGGGCCGGGCCGAGTTCACCGCCGAGTTCGCCCTCCTCGGACAGTCGGTCACCGGCGCGCTGGCCGCCGCCGACTCCCCGGAGGGCTGCGACGAGCAGCTGTCCCGGCTGCTGCTCCATGTGGAGAACCTGGAGTCGCGCTTCGCCGACCACGACGACCTGCTCGATGACATCGCCGCCAAACGGACCGAGCTCTACGAGGCGTTCTCCGCGCGCAGGCAGACGATCCAGGAGGCCCGCGCCCGGCGTGCGGAACGGCTCGCGGAGTCGGCAGCGCGGGTCCTGGAGACGATCGCGCGCCGAGTGGCGTCCCTCGACGGTCCGGACGCCGTCAACGCCTACTTCGCCTCCGACCCCCTGGCGGCCAAGGTGCGCCGCACCTCCGAGGAACTGCGCGAGCTCGGCGACCCCGTGCGCGCGGAGGAACTGGAAGGCCGGCTGAAGGCCGCGCGGCAGGAGGCGGGCCGGGCGCTGCGCGACCGCACCGAGCTGTTCGGGGACGACGGCGCGACCGTCAGACTGGGGCGTCACCGCTTCGCCGTCGGCAGGCAGGTCCCCGAACTCACCCTCGTCCCGCACGGGGAGGGCATGGCCCTCGTCCTGACCGGTACCGACTACCGTTCGCCCGTCACCGCCCCGGAATTCCAGGCCACCCGCCCGTACTGGGGCCAGATCCTCCCGTCCGAGAACGACCAGGTCTACCGGGCGGAGCACCTGGCCGCGAGGCTGCTGGCCGAGCACGGTCCCGGCGCGCTCGCCGGATCCGATCTGGCCGCACTCGCCCGCCGGGCGGCCGAAGCCGCCTACGACGAGGGCTACGAGCGAGGCATCCACGACCACGACGCGGCCGCGATCCTGGCGGTCGTGCTGAAGCTGCACGACGAGGCGGGTCTGCTGCGTCACCCGGCCGCCGACCGTGCCGCGGCCCAGATGTTCTGGACGTACGGAACGACACCGTCGGCACGCGAGGCGTGGCTCCGTCAGGCGGCATCCCTGGTACGGGCGCGGGAGGTCTTCGGCACCACCCCGGCGCTGGACGCGCTGCGGGCCGAACTGGCGGACGCGATCGCCGCCTTCGCCGCGGGCACACCGGGCCTGCGAGCGTGCTGCGGGACGAGGGCCGCCGCGTACCTGGTCGAGGAACTCGCCACCGGGGAGTCCTTCGTCACCGGCTCGTCGGCGCGCGCCCTCCTCGAGACGTTCCGTCACGCGGTCGGCTCGTCGCCGTACGACGAGGACGTGCGCACCCGTCTCGCGGCCGGGGACCCCGCCGTCGCGCACCGGCTCGTCGAGGGATGGCTCGCCTCGTACGCCGGTGCCCGCGATGCGGACGTCGACCCGGGGGACCTCGCCGAAGCCGTGGCGATCGAACTCTGCCCCAACCTCCCGCGACACGACGTCGACGCCCCGCTGACCGGTGAGGTCACGGGCCTGCTCGGCACGCACGCGCGGATCACCCGGGGCGGGCTCCCGGTCCGCGTGGACGAGTTCCTCGCCCGCACCGCGGACTTCGCCGACCGCGTGGTGCCCGGATTCCGCGAGTACCGGAGACGGTGTACCGCCCTCGTGGCCGCGGAGCGCACCCGGCTGCGACTGGACGACCACCGGCCCAGGGTCATGTCCGCCTTCGTGCGCAACCGGCTGGTCGACGACGTCTACCTCCCCCTCGTGGGGGACAACCTCGCCAAGCAGCTCGGCGAGGCCGGGGACGACAGACGGACCGACAACAACGGGCTCCTGCTCCTCGTCTCCCCGCCCGGCTACGGCAAGACGACGCTCATCGAGTACGTCGCCGACCGCCTGGGCCTGCTCCTGGTCAAGGTCGACGGTCCCGCGCTGGGCACCACGACGACGTCCCTCGATCCGGCCGATGCGCCGAACGCCACCGCCCGGCGCGAGGTGGAGAAGATCGAGTTCGCCCTGTCCGCGGGCAACAACGTCCTGCTGTACCTCGACGACATCCAGCACACGTCGGCCGAGCTGCTGCAGAAGTTCATCCCGCTGTGCGACGCCACCCGCACGCTGAACGGCCACGACCTGCGCGGCAAGCGATTCGCCGTCTGCATGGCCGGCAACCCCTACACCGAGTCCGGGCAGCGCTTCCCGATCCCCGACATGCTCGCCAACCGGGCGGACGTCTGGAATCTCGGGGACGTGCTGACCGGCAAGGAGGACGCCTTCGCGCTCAGCTTCATCGAGAACGCGCTGACCTCCAACGCCGTCCTCGCCCCGCTCGCCGGCCGGGACCGCGCGGACCTGGAACTACTGGTACGGCTGGCCGGTGACGACCCCACAGCCCGGGGCAGCCGGCCGACCCACCCCTACCCGCCGGCCGAACTCGACCGGATCCTCGCCGTTCTGCGGCATCTGCTGACCGCCCGGGAGACCGTGCTCGCGGTGAACGCGGCGTACATCGCGTCGGCCGCCCAGACGGACGAGACCCGTACCGCGCCGCCGTTCCGGCTCCAGGGCTCGTACCGCAACATGAACAAGATCGCCCAGCGCATCGTGCCCCTGATGAACGACGCGGAGCTGGCCTCGGTCATCGACGACCACTACGCCGGCGAGGCCCAGACCCTGACGACGGCCGCGGAGGCCAATCTGCTGAGGCTCGCAGAGCTGCGCGGCACCCTCGACCCGGAGCAGAAGGACCGATGGGCGGAGATCACTTCCGGCTGGGTACGGCGCCAGGCACTGGGGGGACCGGAGGCGGACCCGCTCGCCCGCGCAGTCGAAGCCCTCGGCCTGCTCGCCGACCGCGTCGCCGCGGTGGAGTCGGCGATCGTCCGGGCGGCCGGCCCGCACCCCCCGACCGGGACGTCACGTGCTCGCCACGCGTCGAGGAACGTCGCCCACGAGCCGGGACGGACCTGAGCGTGCACTGGCGCCGCTCGGCCCCGGGCCGCGGGTCCTACGGACGAAGCGCCAGGAAGGCCTCGTCGACGAGGGTGGGCAGATGAGCTTCACCGTCCCCCTCCACCCAGACGTCCAGGGCGGTGGTGAGCGCCGCGAGTGCGGCCGAGGCGAGGACCCGGAGCGGGAGGTCCGGCTCCTGCCCGGAACGGGCCGCGAGAGCGGCGGTGAGCATCCGCTCCGTGGCGTGCTGGTTCTCCCAGAGGCGGGCACGCAGGGCCGGAGTCCGCAGGATGAGACGGGTGCGCACGAACAGGGTGTCCTGGTCGCCGGCGTAGACGGTGGCGAGCCCTTCGGCGAGGGCGTGGCGGAGAGCGTCGAGAGGGTGCTCCCGGGCCGGCCGCAGCTGGATGAGCCGGACGATGAGTGGGTCGTAGTCGTCGGATTCGACGACCGACTCCTTGGTGGGGAAGTGACGGAAGAACGTCATGCTCGAGACGCCGGCTGCGTCGGCGATCTGGTCGACCGTGGTGTTCTCGTACCCCTGGCTCAGGAACAGGCGCAGGGCCTCCTCCTGAAGGGCGCTGCGGGTCCGTGCCTTCTTGCGTGCGCGCAGACCCGTGGGCGGCGTCGCCGGACGGTTCATGTGTCCTGCTTCTCCGGGGTGTGGTTCGTCGTGGTACCGAGCGTGGCGCCGAACCAGGCGTCGAGTGCGGCCGGGGAGTTGCCGCGCCAGGCCAGGTGGCCGTCGGGCCTCACCAGCATGACGTGACGGCGCCGTGCCGTGGAGGGCACCGCGGCGGTGAGCGGGACCGCCGTTCCGACGTGCCGCCCGGCCACCGCCGCGTACGCCCCGGCGTCCCCGTGCACCGGGACCAGCAGGGCCCAGCGGGCTCCGAGTTCGGCGTGGAGCCGTGTGGAGGACCCGTCGGGGCGCGTGCAGGGAACATCGGGCACCCTGTCGCCGGCTCGCGGAGCGCCGAGCAGCCGTCGCTCCGTGAGCCGGGTCCCGAGCGGGCCGTTCCGGTAGTGGATCCTCAGTTGCGACGACTGCTCCCAGACGAGCCTCTGCACCAGCGGGCGGTTCATCAGCGGGACGAAGAGGCGGTCGCGTGCGGCCCGGGCGAGCGGGGTGTCGCCGACGACCAGGCGGGTGAGGGAACTCGTCGATGCGAGTACCTCCCGGGCGAGCGGCCTTCGCTCGGCTTCGTAGGTGTCCAGCAGCGATTCCGGGGCCGAGCCCTCGGCGACCAGAGCGAGTTTCCAGGCGAGGTTCTCCGCGTCCCCGAGCCCGGTGTTCATCCCCTGCCCGCCGAAAGGGCTGTGGATGTGGGCGGCGTCGCCGGCGAGCAGGACCCGGCCGCGCCGGTAGGTGGAGGCGAGACGGCGATGGATGCGGAACCTGGAGGACCACAGCACCCTGCCGACGACCGACGGGTCGAGGCCGGTGTGATGGCGGAGCAGCCCGGTGAGTTCACCGACGACGTCCTGGTCCTTCGGGCTCGCGTCGTCCCGGCGCGCCGGGGCTATGAGGCGCCAGACTCGGTCGCCTGGCAGGGGGAAGGCGCCGAGCATGCTGTCCGCCCGGAGCCACACGGACACCGTGTCGGGCGGTACGGGCAGATCGGCCTGCACGTCGGCCAGCAGGAAGTTCTCGATCACGGAGACGCCGGGGAAACCGATCTGCGCGGCCCTGCGCACCCGGCTGTGGGCGCCGTCGCATCCGACCAGCCATGACGACCGGATCCGTTCCCCCGGGAACGACAGCGTCACCCCGGAGTCGTCCTGGGCGGCGGAGAGCAGTTCCTTCCCCCACTCGACCTCGATCCCCAGCGCGGTCAGCCGCTTCCGCAGGGCCGCTTCGACCTCCGTCTGGGACATCAGCAGACCGGGTCTGGTGACCAGCTTCGTGGGCCGGCCGACCCGCAGGTCGGCCATGGGCCTGCCGTCGACGTGGGTGACCACCCGGGCGATGCGTACGGACCGCTCCGGCAGGTCGGCCAGGGCGCCGAGCCGGTCCAGCACCTCGGCTCCGCGCGGCTGGAGTCCGAGTGCCCGCGAGGTGGTCGCCGGCGCGTCGCGCTGCTCCACGATCCGGACCGGGACACCGGCGGCCGCGAGCCCGCAGGCCAGGGCCAGGCCCGTCGGCCCGGCCCCGGTGATCACCACACTGGACATGCCCGCCCCCAAGCGTTAGTCACTATCAATAGTGAGAGACTAACGCGAACGAGGCGCGGGGTCACCAGCCGGGGCGTCCTGATTCCGGCGCGGACTCCCCGGGCCGGCGGTGGCGGTCGGGCGGGTGGGTGTCAGCCTTCGGCTCCCCGCCTTCGAGGGCCGGTTCTGCCGTGGTCCGCCGCGTACGCCCGGAAGACGTCACGGGTCGTGCCGCCGCTGTGCAGGAAACGCTCGTCGAGGACCGCCGCAAGATCTCCCAGCGCGGTGGTGAGCAGGGCCGCCGCGAGACGTACCTCCGCGTTCCGGGCGCCGTGCGCGCGCTCCGCGAGTTCGGCGGCGTACGGGATGCTCGCGGCCAGGGAGGTCCGGTCGTGGCCTTCGTGGAAGTAGTACGACTCCGCGTACTGGAACAGATCCACGGAGATGCCCGCCACGTGCGCCGCGAGGCCGTCCAGGATCGCCGCTCCCAGGCCGGAGTCCAGCTGGGCCGCTGACGGGTCGTTGCGCTGCAGTTGGGACAGCCGCAGGGCCAGGGCCCGCCGGCGGGTCAGCGCGGGATAGATCTCCAGGATCCAGGAGACCGTGGCGGTGAGGAGAGCGAAGCCGACGAGGGCTTCGAGTGGGGCGACGATCCGCAGCCACGCCTCCGTGGGCGCGATGTCGCCGAGGCCCAGGGTCGACACGGTGACCAGCGAGACGTAGAGCGAGTCGACTGGCCCGCCGTGCTGCGTGGGTTCGAGGCCGGCGGCGAAGGAGAAGGCGTCCGGCACATGGGGCCAGTAGATCAGGGCCCAGCCGACGATGACCGTGCCCGCCCACATGGCCACCACGGCCACCATGGCGAGAGGTCCCGCGAGGCCCGCCGTCTGCCTCCGCAGGGGGAGGCGCTGGGAAAGTCCCCACAGGGCCGCCATGACGTGCCGGCTCAGACCGCCGTGACGCGTCGGGTGCCAGAGGGTGTGGAACACGTCCCGTAGGGCCAGCATGACCAGCCCCGCTCCGAGCAGTGAGACCAGCCAGTCCATATGCGTCTCCCCGGGCCGGTGTGCACGGCGTCCAGCATGCCCGGTGGCCCGCCGCGACGGGCACAGGCCGCGCCGCCCGGCGGCCCGGTCGGGGCCCCGGGCACGGTGCTGACGGTGGTGTTCGCCACCGGCCGCGCCACTTCGCACGGGCGGCGGACGACGCCCCGGTGAGGTCGCAGACCCGGAAGGCGGGTGGAGGGGTGGGGACCTCGGCGTCGGCCCCCTGCCGGAACGGGGTTGCTTGTCAGCGGTCGCGCAGTGCGGCCAGTGTCGCGCCGGCGGGAACGGCGAGGAGGTCGTCGCCCAGCTGGCGGCCGCGTCCCGCGCGCTGGACCGGGCCGGCTTCGCGATCATCGCGACGGGGCTGCAGCGGTGCCTGACCGATATGGAGGACGGCAGCCGCTCCGGTGAGGACCGCGACGAGATGCGGAGCCGGTTGGAGAAGCTCATGCTGTCCCTGGCCGGCCCCGCTTCGCCGATGCCGTCCTCACGGCGCCGGTCGCCCGGACGGGCTCCGGTCCGATGCGTTCCGGGGAGTCACCGTGGGAACTGCACCATTCCGCTCCCGTGGGGCGCGTAGGTGTCGAGGAGGCGGACCCGCGTGGCCTGCAGCCGGCGGGCGACCACTTCCAGCACGTGGCGGGTCACGGCGAAGCCGAACGCGGGATCCACGTCGCACAGGCCGCGCACGGCCCGGGCGTCGAACTCGTGGGCCCGTACGAGGCTGAACGCCTCGGCCCCCAGCCGCCACTCGTAGGGGCGCACCAGCCAGGACCATCCGAGCAGATCGCCGTGGCCCAGTGTCTCGACCGTGGCGGCGCGCCGGCCGTGTACCCGCATGTCAAGGGTGACCGCACCGGTACGGATGATCCAGAACCGGTCTGCCGGGTCGCCCTCGTCGAAGATCCGCGTTCCCGCCGGGAACGAGACCTCGTGCGAGCACGCCATCAGGCGGTCATGGCCCTCCGACGGCAGTCCGCGGAGAAAGGCGTTGTTCATCGGTGTCCTCCCGAGTCCCGGTTCCGGCGGGTCGCTTCCTGCGGGCGCCGACCGCGTCCACACCCAGACTCCGTCAGCGGCAGGCCGCGCACCTGGGCCGAGAGGCCCAACTCTGTGCCCCAAGTGGCCTCGCCGTGCGACGTCCGCGGGCGCCGCGGCTCGGCAAGGGACCTTCGGGGCCCGACCGGTCCCTCGTCGGCCCTGTGGAAGCCGTGCCCGAGCACGCAACGTGGCGGGCGTGAGGCACCCCGCCGTCCGTTCGCCGTCGGCAGTGGCTCCGGAACCCGACCCCTGTGAGCCGCTGGCACTGCTGCGGCGCGAACTCGGGACCGGCGCTCATGGACTGTCCGGCCGTGAGGCGGAGCGGCGTCTCGCCGTGTACGGGCCGAACGAGGTGCGCTCCACCGCCGGAGAGCCGGTGTGGCGGGAGATCACGCGGCAGCTCGCCCATCCGCTCGCCCTGCTCCTGTGGGCCGCCGGCGCCCTGGCCTTCGTCGCCGACATCGCGGTGCTGGGATGGGCGATCGTCGCCGTGATCCTGGTCAACGCGGGTTTCGCGCTCCTGCAGGAGCGCCAGGCCGAGCATGCGGTGGAGACCCTCGCCCGCTATCTTCCCGAGCACGCCCGGGTGGTGCGGGACGGCGAAACCCTCGACGTCCTCGCGAAGGAACTGGTGCCGGGTGACATCGTTCTCGTCGGGGAAGGCGACAAGATCCCCGCAGACGCTCGGCTGACCGAGGGCGGCATCGAAGCCGATCTGTCGATGCTCACGGGCGAGTCCGCACCGGTCGACCGGTTCGCCGGCCCGGCTGTGCAGGGGAAGCCGCTGCTCGCGGAACCCAACCTGGTCTTCAGCGGCACCACCTGCACGGGCGGACAGGCGCAGGCGATCGTCTTCGCCACCGGAGGCCATACCGAACTGGGCCGCATCGCGGCGCTCAGCCAGCGCACGCGGCGCGAGCCCTCCCCGTTGGAGCAGCAGGTCAAGAAGGTCGCCTGGCTGATCGCGGCGGCTGCGGTCGCGATCGGGGTGGCCTTCCTCCTGATCGGCTGGGCGATCGGCCTCCCGCTGACCGACGCCCTGATGTTCGCCATCGGACTCCTCGTCGCCAATGTGCCGGAAGGCCTGCTCCCGACGATCACTCTGGCGCTCGCCGTGGGAGTGCGGCTGCTCGCCCGGCAGGGCGCGGTCGTGAAGCGGCTCAGTGCCGTGGAGACGCTCGGCTCCACCAGTGTGATCTGCACGGACAAGACGGGGACGCTCACGCAGAACCGCATGCGTCTGCAGGCGACATGGACGCCGGGGCACGGGACCGGAACCGGGCCGTGGACCGCCGGGCTGGCCGGGGCCATGGCGGAGTGCACGACCGTCACGCGGGACGAGCGGGGAGGGCTGCACGGCGACCCGACCGAGGTGGCGCTGGTCGAAGGGGCCGGGGCCCTGGGGGGAGACCCCGACCCCGAACAGCGGGACGAGCGGCGCAGGGCGCTCTTCCGGTTCGACCCGCGACTGCGCCTGATGTCCACGGTGACACCGGCCGGGCGGGGTGGCGATCAACTCCGGCTCATAGTGAAAGGAGCACCGGAGAGCGTGCTGGCGCGTACGGCGGACGCCGGTGCCGGGGAGGGGCGCGATGTGAGCCGGGCACGGGCGGCTGCGGACGATCTCGCCCGTCAGGGCATGCGCGTTCTTGCCGTCGCGGACCGGGAACTCGCCGAACTGCCCGAGCACCGTGAGCAGGTGGAACGGGAGCTCCGGCTGCTGGGACTGGTCGGACTGTACGACCCCCCGCGGCCGGAGGTGGCCGCCGCAGTGCGCCGTTGTCACGAAGCGGGGCTGCAGGTGCACATCGTGACCGGAGACAACGGGGCCACCGCGGCTGCCGTGGCCGAGGAGGTCGGCATCGGTCGTCCGGAACTGCTCGTCATAGCCGAGTCGGAGGGGGTCACCGATCGCGAGCTGGACGGCCTCCTCGTCAAGGAGCCTGCGGCGGAGATCGTCTTCGCCCGGTCCTCACCCGAGACGAAGCTGAAGGTCGCCGACACCCTTCGCGCGCACGGCCGCATCGTCGCGATGACGGGCGACGGCGTGAACGACGCCCCGGCCCTGCATCGGGCTCATATCGGCGTGGCCATGGGGCGTTCGGGCACCGATGTCGCCCGTGAGGCGGCCACGATGGTGCTGACCGACGACAATTTCGCCACCATCGTCACCGCGGTCGAGTCCGGACGCCGCGTCTACGACAACGTCCGCAAGTTCATCGTCTACATCTTCGCCCACCTCACGCCGGAGGCCGTCCCGTTCCTCGTCTTCGCACTGTCGGCCGGCGCCGTCCCGCTGCCGCTCACCGTGCTGCAGATCCTGGCGATCGACCTCGGAACCGAGACGCTGCCGGCCCTCGCTCTGGGGCGTGAGCGCGCGGAACCGGGGGTGATGAAGCGCCCGCCGCGCTCCGGCCGGCAGAGCATCATCTCGCCCGCCATGCTGGTCCGGGGCTGGGGCTACCTCGGTACGGTCTCGGCGGTACTCGTCATGTCGGGGTACTTCTACGTCCTCTGGCGGGCGGGCTGGCAGCCCGGCGACCCGTCGGGTCCCGGGAGCGAGCTGCACCACGCCTATCTCACCGCGACGACGGCGACCTTCGCCGGAATCGTCACCTGCCAGGTCGGCACCGCGATGGCGGCGAGGACCGAGCATGCGTCACTGAGGCAGATCGGCGTCCTCAGCAACACCCTGCTGCTGTACGGGATCGCTTTCGAGCTGGCGTTCACCGCCGTGCTCGTGTACGTACCCGTCTTCCAGGGGACGTTTGGCACCGCCGCCCTGCCGGCCGACGTGGTCGCACTCATCGCGACCTTTCCCGTCATCGTCTGGGGCACCGACGAGTTGCGGCGGTGGGCCGTGCGCCGTCGCACGCGGCGGACCGTCCCGGGCTCCCGACCGGAGCGGATGTCCGCGGCGGGAGAGGGCAGGAACCTCCCATAATGAGCAAATAGAATAAAAGTCGCATAATTGCCATTCAGTGCTGCAGCCGGGCGTGATGTCCGGCGTACCGCAGAGGAGGTCTCATGGGTCGCGACGAAGATCTCGAACTGGTATTCGCGGGCGGAGTCGCTTCGGCGAGCGACGGCGAGGACGCCGTGGTGGTGCACCGCACCGACCGCAAGGGACCGGGCGGGCACCCGATCTACGCCGACGACACCGGCATCGTGCAGGCGGAGGTCAGTGACCGCGGCGAGGTGCGGATGATCGCCAGCGGTGGGCACCAGCAGCCCGCGTCCGGCGTCGAGGCCAGGCCCGTGGTCCAGCCCTGACGCCGGCCCGCACGGCCCGGCGTGCCCGGTGGACACGCCGGTCGGGGCGGACGCCGCCTCCGGGCCGTCCGGGCGCCCGGGGCCCGTGCACGGAGCCCGTCCGAGCGCCGGGCCGGGCAATCAGCAGGGTGCGGCAGTCCGTGCTGGGTGCACAGGTCGGGAGGGCCGGGCGATGCTCTCACCAGGCCAGTTCTTCGTCGAACACCATCACAGGCTCCTCCGGCAGCTCCCCGCCCAGCGCCAGCTCCGCCCAGATGATCTTGCCAGGGCTGACATAGCGCGTTCCCCAGTGCTGCGAGAACTGGGCCACCAGGAAGAGCCCCCGGCCCCCCTCGTCGGTCGCGGCCGCGCGTTGCAGATGGGGAGAGGTGCTGCTGCCGTCGGACACCTCGACGATCAGTGTGCGCCCGTGCAGCAGCCGTACCCGTACCGGCTCCGTGCCGTAGCGGATGGCGTTGGTGAGCAGTTCGCTGAGCACCAGCTCGGCGACGAAGACCGAGTCCTCCAGGCCCCATTCGGCGAGCTTCCGGCCGGCCTCGGCCCGCACGCGGGACACCGCCGAGACGTCCAGCGGCACGTCCCACTCCGCGGCCCGGGACCGGTCGAGCAGCCGCGTGCGCGCCACGAGCAGCACGATGTCGTCCCCCGGCTGGTCGGGCAGTAGCGCGCTCATCACGGCGAAACAGGTCTCCTCCGGCGTCAGCCCGGGCCGCGCGAGGGCGCCACGGAGCAGCGCCAGCCCTTCGTCGACGTCCCGCTGCCGGTCCTCGACCAGACCGTCCGTGAAGAGGACGAGCCGGCTGCCCTCGGCCAGGTCCAGCTCCGTCTCCTCGAACGGATGGCCCCCCACGCCGAGCGGGGGCGACACGGGCAGATCCGGGAAGACCACCCGGCCCTCGGGGTCGACGACCGCCGGTGCGAGATGGCCGGCATGGGCGAGGGTGCAGCGCCCGCTCACCGAGTCGTAGATCGCGTACAGACAGGTCGCGCCCGTCACCGGCGCGCGTTCGCCCTCCGCCCCAGGGGGCTGGTCGGCGTCGATGCGCAGTACCAGGTCGTCCAGGCGAGCGAGCAGATCGGACGGCGGCAGGTCCAGGGACGAGAAGTTCAGCACGGCCGTGCGCAGCCGCCCCATCGTGGCCGCGGCGTGCATCCCGTGCCCGACCACGTCGCCGACGACCAGTGCGACCCGGAATCCCGGCAGTGGGATGACGTCGAACCAGTCGCCGCCGACGCCGGCCTGCGCCGGCAGGTACCGCCAGGCGACGCCGAGCGCGTCCTGCTGCGGGAGGTCGCGCGGCAGCAGACTGCGCTGCAGTGCGACGGCCATCGTGTGCTCGCGGGTGTAGCGTCGCGCGTTGTCGATGGCCACGGCCGCGCGGGCCGCGAGTTCCTCGGCGAACGAGATGTCCTCCTCGTCGAACCGCGGCGCGTCCTCGGACCGCCAGTAGTTGACCAGGCCGAGGACGACGCCACGCGCCTGCAGCGGGACCGTGACCAGCGACCGGATGCCGTACTCCAGTGCTCGCCGCCGCCCTTCCGGGTCCTCGCTGCCCCAGGTCTCCGACGCGGCCAGGTCGGGCTCCAGCAGCGCTCGGCCGTTCGCCAGCGCCGTGCTCATCGGCGTGATGTTGATCCGGATGGCGTCGCCGACGGGCTGGAGCGGATGGTCGTCGCGGATGCCGCTCAGTGCCGTGCGCCGCATCGCGCCGAGGCCGGCGGGCTCGTCGCCGCGCAGCACGGGATCGAGCAGTTCGACCGTCACGAAGTCCGCGAAACGGGGTACGGCCACCTCCGCCAGCTCCCTCGCCGTACGGCGCACGTCCAGGGTTGTGCCGATCCGCACCCCTGCCTCGTACAGCAGCGTCAGCCGTTCCCTGGCCACCTCCGCCCGACCCGACAGGGCCCGCAGCTCGGTCGTGTCGCGGAGGCTGGCGACCAGGCCCGCCACGCCTCCGTACGGTGCCGTGGGCCGCGTGCTGAGGGCCAACAGCCGGTCCCCGGACAGGAACACCTCGTCGGAGACCTCCCTGCCCGACACCAGGAGCCGGGTGATCCCGGGGCCGAGGCCCAGCTCGCCGACGCGGCGGCGGTCGGCGTCGGGCGGCAGGTCGAGCAGGCGCCGGGCCTCGTCGTTGGCGAGCAGCAGCCGGCCGTCCCCACCGACGATCAGCACGCCCTCGCGCACCGCGTGGAGGACGGCGTCGTGGTGTTCGTACATCCGGGTCATCTCGGCGGGGCCCAGCCCATGGGTCTGGCGCCGCAGCCGCCGGCTGACCAGGGCCGCCCCGCCGGTGGCGAGCACCAGCGCACCGGCGGCCGAGCCCAGCAGGATCGGCATCTGGCGGTCGAGCAGTTCGCCGACGTTCGCGACCTGGATGCCCGCGGAGACCAGGCCGACGACCCTGCGGCTGCTGTCCAGCACGGGAACGACGGCCCGGACGGCGTCGTGCGGTTCACCCTCGAAGGTCTCGGTGAACGCCTCGCCGGCGGCCGCCCGTGAGATGTCCCCCTCCACCCGCTCGCCGATCAGCTGCGGTTCGGGATCGGTGTAGCGGACGCCGTCCTTGTCGAGGACGGAGATGAAGTCCACGCCGGCGCCCCGCGCGGCCTTGTCGGCGGCGGGCTGCAGTGCGGCCGTCGGGTCGGGCGACGTGAGCGCGGCGGCCGTGCCGGGGCCGTACGCGAACGCCTCGGCGGCGGCCAGGGAGCGGTTGCGGGCGTCCTCGTAGCTGTCGTAGCGCGCCTGCAGGACCAGGGCGACCGCCGCGGCGACGACCAGCAGGATGATCACGACGGCCTGCAGCAGGAACACCTGGGTGGCCAGGCTGTGCACGCTGAGCAGGGACCGCAGACGTCGGCGCCACTCCGGGCGTGCGCGGCGGCCGGGCGGTCGCGGGTGGCTGGACGGCATGACCGCCGTCCACCAGGACCGGCGGGGACGTCCGATCATGTCCCAGTTCTAGCACTGGGCCGCCGTCCCGGGCGAGCGGTCGGCCCGGATCGGTGGGCGCGGATCGGTGGTCCCGGATCGGTCGGCGCGGGAACACGCGCCCGGTGCGAAGGGCGACCGGTCGCGTCCCGGGCACCCGTTCGGCGGCACGCCGGGCTGATCACGGCCTGCTTGAGGGTAGCCACGGCACATGCCCTTCAGATTCGGTGAGCCGGACGACGGCCGGACCGGCCACTGGTTCGCTCGGTTCCATCGGCGTGTGCGGACCTCGGTGGTCGGTCTCGCCTGGAACCGCGGACGCGAGATGGAACTGCTCCACCGCGCCATGGGCTTCGCGGCGCTCTGCTTCCTGACCATCGTGCCGCTGCTGGTGGTCGTCGCGGCGGCCGACCCGGCGAGCGGGCAGGGCTTCGCCAGGTGGCTGGTCCAGGGCCTCGGGGTCTCGGAGGTGTCGCAGGAGGAGGTCGAGGAACTCTTCGGCCTGCCGGGGGAGGCCCTGCAGCGGACCACCGCGCTCGGTCTGGCCGCGCTGGCGGCGTTCGGGGTCACGTTCGGCTCGGCGGTGCAGACGGGCTACGAACGGGTGTGGGACCTGCCGACCGCCCGGTGGCACACGATGTGGCGCCACGTCGTCTGGTTGGCGGTGCTGGTCGTGGCGCTGCTGCTGTTCGTCAACACACCCACTCCGCCCCGCGCCCCGATCGTGGTGCAGGCGCTGATCCCGGCCGCCGATCTGATCGGCACATTCCTGTTCTTCTGGTGGTCGCAGCGGCTGCTGCTCTGTGGCCGGTTGCGCTGGCGGGCGCTGGTCCCGGGGGCCGCCGCCACGGCGTTCGGGCTGCTCGGGCTGCGGGTGTTCTCGCAGTTCGTGTTCTCACCCCTGATCGCGTCCAACGCGGTGACCTACGGGCCGATCGGTACGGTGCTGGTGGTGCAGTCCTGGCTGGTCGGCGTCGGGTTCGTGGTGTACGGAGGGGCGCTCGTGGGGCGGCTGTACCACGAGCGCCTGGTGCGGCGCAGGCTGGCGGCCGAACAGCTCGCACCGCCACGGCCCTGACCCCGGCCCCGTGCTCCGGCCGCACCGGGGCGCGGGCCACGCCCCGGCCCCTTGAAGATCAGGCCGGGCCGGGCACGAGCCCGTCGGCGACGAGGCCCGCGAGCACGGCCTCGCTCAGCGTCCGCAGCGCCGACTGCGGCCGGACCATCACCGTGAACTCCTTGATGCGTCCGGACTCGTCGAAGTGCAGCAGATCGATGCCGTGGATCTCCCTGCCGTCGACCGTGGCCCGGAAGAGCAGGATCTCGGAGGGCGCCTCGCTGCCGTCCGCGCTGGTCTCGGCGGTGCCGTCGAACCTCCCGATGTAGCGGAAGTCCTCGAAGGTGCGCAGCAGTACGCCGAACAGCCCCAGAACCATGGTCCTGCCCTCGAAGGGTGTGAACTTCACCGGGCTGTAGAAGCGGACGTCGGCGGTGAACAGGTCGTCGAGCGCGGCCAGGTCGCGCTTCTCCACGGCGGTGCGGAAACGGTCGGCGGTCTTCATCGGTGCTCCCTCGGTCCAATGCGCTACTCAACAATGTGAGTAGTCATCTTCTTGACTGAGCGCCTTTTCATCAAGCGGTCCGGCGGAGCCGCACGTAGGATGAACGACGCATTCCGTAGGAACCGATGCTCCGGAGAGGTCCATGACGCGGCGTCGTCCTCCGCGATCGGCCAGCGCCGACGACCTCCTGGCGACGCTCGGGCTGCTCACCGCGAAGGCGCGGCAGGGCGCCGAGCGCCAGCGAGCCAGGGTGGACCTGGCGGAAGCCCTTCAGCGCGAGATGCTGCCCGAGACGCTGCCGTCCGTGCCCGGGCTGCAGACCGCCGCGCGCTACACACCGGCCCGGGACGGGCTCGACGTCGGCGGTGACTGGTACGACGGCTTCGTGATGGCGGACGGGTCGCTCGCGTTCTCGATAGGGGACGTCCAGGGGCACGACGTCGAGGCCGCGGCCTTCATGGGGCAGATCCGGATAGGTCTGCGGGCCGTCGCGCTGGCGGCCACCGATCCGGGCGAGATCCTGGCGCGGGCGAACGACCTGCTGGTGTCCGTGGCCCGCGAACTGTTCGCCACCTGCACCTTCCTCCGCTTCGATCCCTCGGAGTGGGTGCTGGAGAGTGCCCGCGCCGGCCATGTCCCCGGGGTACGGGCCCTCGCCGACGGCCGCTGTGAGCCCATGCAGGACCCCGGCGGCCTTCCGCTCGGCATCGAACCGGGAGAGGTGTACCCGGTGACCAGGCGCAGGCTGACCGGGGTCGGGGCGTTCGTGCTGCTGACGGACGGGGTGATAGAGGGGCCGGCCGTGCCCATCGAGGCGGGACTGTCGAGGGTCACCCGGGTCGTCGGGGCCGGCGCGGCCGCGACGGTGACGGCGGACCACCTGGCCGCCGAGGTGATGAAGGCCGCCGAGTTCACCGGGCACACCGACGACGCGGCGGTGCTCGTCCTGCGCCACGACTCGGCGGCGGACCGGCTGCGACAGCCCTCGCCGCTCGTCTGACACGACGGCACCCCGCCGCCGGTCCGGCACCACCGTCCGGTCGAGGGCCTGGTCCCGTCCGGACCGCACCCCACGCAGGATCCGGCCGGCTTCGTCCGTCTGACCCGTCTGACCCGTCCGGCCCGTCGGCGCGTGTCATGGCACGCCCATGAGCGGCGGCGTTGTGTGATGGCTGCTGTGGCCCGTAACCAGCTCCCCCACCGTCTCGGCGCGGTAGTCCTCCTGATGTTCGCCGTCGCCGTCGCCTACTACGCGGCGGGGCTCCTCGGACTCACGCTGCAGGTGGTGGTGGAAGGGGCGGTCGTCACCCCGCTCTGGCCGCCCACGGGAATCGCCCTGGCCTGCCTGCTCTGGTTCGGTCTGCGGATCTGGCCGGGCATCGCCCTCGGCACCCTCCTCGTCATCCTGGCGATCAGCCCGTTCCGCGCCCACTCCCTGGGCATCCTCGCGGGCAACAGCCTCGCCCCGGTCTGCGCCTTCCTGATGCTGCGCCGGGTGGGGTTCCGGACCGAGCTGGACCGGCTGCGCGACGGGTTGGCACTGGTGTTCCTGGGGGCACTGGGCGGCATGCTGATCAGTGCGACGGTGGGGGCCGGGGTGCTGCTCCTCTCCGGGCAGATCCCGGCAGAGGGGTTCTGGCCCATCTGGTCGGCGTGGTGGGTCGGCGACGCCATGGGCGTACTGGTGGTGACCCCGCTGCTGCTCGTCTGCCGGACCGTCCGCCGGCCCGGTGACCTGTCTCCCGGGCGCTGGGCCGAGGCCGTGTGCCTGGTGGTCAGCGTGGCCGTCGTCGCGTACGCCGTCACGCGTACGCCCGTCTCGCTGCTGTTCCTCGTCTTCCCCCTGCTGATGTGGGCCGCGCTGCGGTTCCAGCTCCTGGGGGCCGCACCGTGTGTGCTGATCGTGTCGGTCCTGGCGATCTCGGCGGCGACCGAGGAGCAGGGACCCTTCGGCGGGCACGGCATGCTCGCCGTCATGAGCGTCCTCCAGGCCCTCAACGGTTCGGCGGCGCTGACCGGTCTGCTGCTCTCCGCGGTGGTCAGCGAGCAGATCACCGTCCGCCGCAAGATCGAGCTGGCCTGCAGCGAACTGGCGGAGGTGGTGGACCGGCTGGTCCCGGGCAGCAGCGCGGCCCGCCGCTGGCCGCCACCGCGGGACAAGGACCTCTGACGGCGCGGCGGAGTCCGGACGGCGGCCGGACCCGGAGCGGTGGCGCCGATCGCCGGGAGGGGCCCGCCGTCACCTCCTGGGCCGGTTCACCGCCGTCCGGCCGTGCCCCGGAGTGCGGCCGGCCTCGTACGGGAGCGGGACGGGCCCGCGCACACCACGGGACGGATCTGTCCGGCTCCTCACGCCCAGGGGGCGAAGCCCACCGCCCGGCCCGTGTCGTCGCGCCGGATCTCCAGCATGCCCTCGACCGCCGAGCGGTCGATCGGTCCGTAGACATGCGGGAAGAGGGTGCCCGAGGCGACCCCGGGCGGTGGTGCCGGGTCCGCCGGCTCGAGACGGACCGGTGCGAGCAGTCTGGTCTCGTCGATGAGCAGTGCCATCAGCGGTCCGGGCACATCGCGGTAGAAGGCGTTGACGACCGCGAGTGTGGTGGCCTCGTCGGGCGAGCAGTGGACGAAGCCCTCCACGGGAAGGGACGCGGGTGCGTACGGCCGTTCCGGGACGGCGAGCCAGTCGTCGAGCGGAACCACATGCATGATCATGTGTCAGTTATAGCGTCGCGGAGGGCGCGCGCCGGGCGGGTCCGGGGCCGTGGGGCGCTGCGGGCGGTGAACGGGTCGCCCGCGACTGCGGACCCCGGCACGGCCCGTGCCCAGGGGCGCGGGTTCAGGCGCGGACGACCGTCACTCCCGCCTCCGTGAACCCGGCCACCGTCCTGTCGGACACCGCGGAGTCGGTGACCAGCGTGTCCACCTGCTCCGTCGCGCAGATGCGGGCGAAGGCCCGGGTGCCCAGCTTGGTGGAGTCGGCCGCGACGACCACCCGCCGGGCACGCTCGCAGAGCAGCCGGTTGATCGCCGCCTCGTCCTCGTCGTGTGCCGCCGCGCCGTGCGCCACGTCGAAGGCGTTCACACCGAGGACCGCCACGTCCAGGGTGATCTGGCCCAGGACTCCGTCGGCGAGCGGGCCGATCAGCTCGAACGACTGCGGACGGGCCACACCGCCCGTGACGACGATCTTGAACTGGGGTCTGATCGCCAGCTCGTTGGCGATGTTGAGGGCGTTGGTGACGATCGTCAGCGCGGGGGTGCCCGAGGCCAGATCGGGCCGGGCGGCCAGCGCGCGGGCGACCTCGGTGGTCGTCGTGCCGCCGGTGAAGCCGACCGCCTCGCCGGGCGAGATCAGCTCGGCGACGGCAGCGCTGATGCGTTGCTTCTCGGCCGCGTGCCGCGAAGCCTTGTAGCGCAGCGGGAGTTCGTACGACACGCCGTGCACCACCGCGCCGCCCCGGGTGCGGACGAGCATCTGCTGCTCGGCCAGCCGGTCGAGGTCGCGCCGGATCGTCGCGGCCGAGACGTCCAGGGTCGCCGCGGCCTCCTCGACGTCCAACCGGCCCTGCTCCACCAGGAGTTCCAGCAGCGCCTTCCAGCGGGCGTCGCGCGACATCCACCGCTCCCTTCCTCGAACGTCCGTGCTGACCCTAGCTGTATTGCCCTGTGAGGTTGGGGACGCGGGTGGCGGGTGGTTGGCCTTTCAGCGCGGTGTGTCCGCGGTGGTGATTGTAGGTGTGCAGCC
>NZ_JBFAMM010000025.1:0-114711 GCF_040656535.1 Streptomyces sp. NPDC049887
CCGTGCCCGCCGCCCACGGCCGGGCGCCCCCCGCCCCGCCCCCGCCGCCCCCCGCCGCCGCCGCCACCACCGTCCACGGCCGGGCGCCGCGCCCGCGCAGCGCCCGGCCCAGCAGCGCTCCGATGCCGGCGAGCACCAGGACGTACAGGAAGAGGTAGTCGTTCCAGGTACGGGCAGCGGTCACGACGCGCGGGCCGAAGACCGGATAGGTGACGACGGTGCAGAGATAGCCCGAGACCAGGACGGCGAGCACACCCGCGCAGGCGAGCGGCAGCGGGCGGCACGGGCGCAGCGCGGCCGGACCGTTTCCGGTGCGGGCGGGACGGGAGAGCAGGCCGAGCAGGACTCCGGCGGCGAGGACTCCCCCGTACTCCCAGGTCGTCAGGACGGTCCCCGTGATCCGGGCGAAGCCGCCGGCCGAGGCGAGCAGGGAGTCCGGCGCCAGGATCGAGGTGGTCTCCGCGCCGAAGCGCTCGCGCCTGCGGAGGGAGCCCGGCGAGGTCATCAGCACGGCGGTGCCGACCGCGATCCCGGCCGCGGCGGTCAGCGCCCACGTCCGCAGGAAGGGCCACACCCGGTCGGTGACGAACCCGCGCCCGAACAGCAGCAGTCCCCCGAGTACCACCAGCGCCACGACCGAGGTCTCCTCGGAGAGGGTGCCCGTGAAGACCCCGGCGGCGGCCGCGACGGCCAGGGCGGCGATACGGCCGCGCCGCGTCCCGGCGACCAGCGCCGGGAGGACGGCGGCGCAGGCCAGCGCCGGGGCCACGGTGTGCGAGACGGACCCGGCCGGCCAGTAGAGGGTCTTGTAGGTGTTGGGGGTCGCGAGGAGGAAGACCGCGGTGGCCGTCGCGGCGACGAGCGGCGCGACTCCGCGCGGCACCGACCGGCGTGCTCCACGCAGCAGCAGGACGACGAGGGCCCACAGCACGGCCAGGACGAACAGCGTGCTCAGGGCCGCGTACCACTGGTGGCCCGCCACGGGGAAACGGGCGTACAGCCCGACGAGGAGGCCGTTGCCCACGCGGCCGTTGTCGGTGACGTAGAACTTCCCGATCATTCCGCCGATGCCGTGGTCGCGCACCACGGGCAGGAAGCACCACTCGTCGGCGCTGGGACGCACATGGCGGCCGAGCCAGGCGGCCGTCGCCAGCAGCGAGAGCGGCAGCGCGGCGAGGAGAGAGGCACCGGCGGTGACGGCGGAGGGGTGCCGCCACCGGCGGCCCCTCCCCCGGCCGTGCTGCCCTGAGGAGTCACCCGGTTCCCGTGGAACGGTCATATGAGATGCGCCGACGGCCATGTTCGTGACTAGTTGCACGGACCGTGGTCCGCTCAACCGCTCCACGGTCATCCGGAGCAGCAACAGGCCCCGATGGGCTCCGGGCGGGCGCGACGATCGCGTGTCGCCTTGCCGGGGCCGCTCCGGACGGTCGCGGTGGTTTCGGGAAGCCGGGCGAGGGGCTCCGACGCGGTGCACGGCGCACCCGCCAGGGTGCGCGGCCGGCCGGGAGGCCCGGTGCGAGGGTCTTCCCCGGGGCCGGCTGAGGGCACGACGGTCCGCCCGCTCCGGGCGCGGCAACGATCGGCGGACCGCGCGTCAGGGCCGTTCGGGCGGCTCCGGCTTGCGTCCGACGTGCTCGCCCGGCGTCGCCAGCTCCTCCACCGCGTCCGCCGCCACCACCGCGCCGGTGGACTTCCTGCCGCGCCGGAGCCGGCTCTCCAGCCGGGCCGCGAACGAGGTGAGCGCGAAGTTCAGCACGATGAAGATCACGGCGACGACGGTGAAGCTGGCGATGGTGTTGGCGCCGTAGTTGGCGCTCATGGGCCGCACCGACGCCAGCAGCTCGGAGAAGCCGAGCATCGCGCCGCCCAGGGCGGTGTCCTTGACGATCACCACCATCTGGCTGACGATCGCCGGGAGCATGGCCGTCACCGACTGCGGCAGCAGCACGTAACGCATCGTCTGGCCCTTGCGCATGCCGATCGCCCTCGCCGCGTCCGACTGGCCCAGGGGCAGTGCCAGGATCCCGGCCCGGACGACCTCGGCGAGGACGGAGGAGTTGTAGAGCACCAGACCGGTCACCACGGCGTACAGCGGCCGGTTGTCGGGGCTGATGTCGGAGAACGCTGCGTAGGCCGCGTTGGCGAACAGCATCAGGATCAGCACGGGGATGGCCCGGAAGAACTCCACCACCGCGCCCGCCGCGCCGCGCACCCACCAGTGGTCCGACAGCCGGGCGATGCCGAGGACCGCACCGAGCGGCAGCGCGATCGCCAGTGAGAGCGCAGCTGCGACGAGGGTGTTCTCCAGTCCGGGCAGGAGATAGGTGGTCCACACCCGTGAGTCGGTGAAGAACGGCGACCATTTGGACCATTCCAGCTGGCCCTTGCCGGCGAGGCCGGTGAGGACCCACCACGCCAGGGCCGCCAGAACGACCAGGAAGCCCAGCGTGTACAGGACGTTGCGCCGCCTGGCCCGGGGCCCTGGGACGTCGTACAGGACGGAACTCATCGCTTCACCGCCACCTTCTTGCCGACCCAGCCGAGGAACAGACCGGTGGGGAGGGTGAGGACGATGAAGCCCGCCGCGAAGACGGCCGAGATCAGGATGAGCTGCGCCTCGTTCTCGATCATCTCCCGCATCAGCAGCGCGGCCTCGGGGACGCCGATGGCCGCGGCCACGGTGGTGTTCTTGGTCAGGGCGATCAGCACGTTCGCGAGCGGGCCGACGACCGAGCGGAAGGCCTGGGGAAGGACGACGAGCGTGAGCACCTGGACGAAGCCCAGCCCGAGGGCTCGCGCCGCCTCGACCTGGCCCACGGGCACGGTGTTGATTCCGGACCGCAGGGCCTCGCAGACGAAGGCCGACGTGTAGGCGATCAGCCCGAGCACGGCGAGCCGGAAGTTGATCACGTCGAAGGTGTCGGCGCCGAGGCTGACGCCCAGGGTCTGGAACAGCCCGAGTGACGTGAAGACGATGATCACGGTGAGCGGGATGTTCCGGACCACGTTGACGTACCCGGTGCCGAAGCCGCGCATCACGGGCACCGGGCTGACCCGCATCGCGGCCAGCACGGTGCCCCAGACCAGGGATCCGATCGCGGACCAAAGGGTGAGCTGGACGGTCGTCCAGAACGCCCCCAGCACGTCGTACCCCTGCAGGAAGTCGAACACGATTGCGCCTCGATGACCTGGTCTCTGTGATGTCTGTGGTCTCTGTGCCTAGAGGTTCTCTGTGGTCTCTGTGCTTTAGGTTCTCTGTGGTCTCTGTGCTTTAGGTTCTCTGTGGTCTCTGTGCTTTGAGTGGCCTCGGTGGCCTGGGAGTCCCGGCGTCTGGGTGGCCTCGGCGGCCTGGGTGGCCTCAGCCGGCGAAGACACCGATCCGCGGCGGGGGTTCGCTCCGGTAGCCGGCCGGTCCGAAGTTGGCCTCCACCGCCTTCTTCCAGGAGCCGTCCTGGACCATCTTCTGCAGCGCGGCGTTGATCTTGTTCCTGAGTTCGGTGTCGCCCTTCTTCACGCCGATCCCGTAGAACTCGTCGCTCAGCTTGAAGCCGCCCAGCCGGAACTTGCCCTTGAACTGGTCCTGCGCGGCGTAACCGGCGAGGATCGCGTCGTCGGTCGTCAGCGCGTCGATGGTCCTGTTCTCCAGGCCCGTCAGGCATTCGGAGTAGCCGCCGTACTCCTGCAGCTGGGCCTGCGGCGCGATCTTCGTCTTGACGTTCTGCGCCGAGGTGGAGCCGGTGACCGAGCAGAGCTTCTTGTTGTTCAGGTCGGACGGCTCGGCGATGGACTTGTCTCCGGCCCGGACGAGCACGTCCTGGTGCGCCAGGAAGTACGGCCCGGCGAAGTCGACTTTCCTGCGGCGTTCGTCGTTGATCGAGTACGAGGCCGCGATGAAGTCGACGTCGCCGCGCTGGAGCAGCGTCTCGCGGTCGGCGCTCTTGGCCTCCTTGAAGACGATGTCGGACGGGGCGTAACCGAGTTGCCTGGCCACGTACCGGGCCACGTCGACGTCGAAGCCCTCGTAGTCGCCGTCAGGCGTCTTCAGGCCGACCCCGGGCTGGTCGTACTTGATTCCGACGGTGATCCTCTTCCCGTCGTCCGAAACACCGCCGCCGTCCGAACCGCAGGCCGTGGCGGCGAGTGCGAGCGCGAGCACCGCGGCGGCCGCGGCGGAGGGCTTGCGAGGCATCATGGTGATCATCCCTGGGGATCGCTGGACGGTGCGTGGTCCCGGCACTCGCGCGCGGGCGCCGGGGCCTCAGTGGTGGAGGATCTTCGAGAGGAAGTCCTTGGCTCGGTCGGTACGGGGGTTGGTGAAGAACTCTTCGGGGGTGGTCTCCTCCACGATCCTGCCGTCGGCCATGAACACCACGCGGTTGGCGGCCGAACGGGCGAACCCCATCTCATGGGTGACGACCACCATGGTCATCCCGTCCGCGGCGAGCTGCCGCATGACCTCCAGCACCTCGTTGATCATTTCCGGGTCCAGGGCCGAGGTCGGCTCGTCGAACAGCATGATCTTCGGGTCCATGGCGAGCGCCCTGGCGATCGCCACTCGCTGCTGCTGTCCGCCGGAGAGCTGGGCGGGGTACTTGTCGGCCTGCGTCCCCACGCCCACCCGGTCCAGAAGGGTGCGGGCCCGCTCCTCGGCACTCCTCCTGTCCTTCCCGCGAACCTTGATCTGTCCGAGGGTCACGTTCTGCAGGACCGTCTTGTGCGCGAAGAGGTTGAAGGACTGGAAGACCATGCCGACGTCGGCGCGCAGCCGCGCCAGTTCCCGGCCCTCGGCGGGCAGGGGCCGGCCGTCGATGGCGATCTCGCCGGAGTCGATGGTCTCCAGGCGGTTGATGGCACGGCAGAGCGTGGACTTGCCTCCGCCGGAGGGGCCGATGACGACGACCACCTCACCGCGGTCGACGGTCAGATTGATGTCCCGCAGGACGTGCAGCGGGCCGAAGTGCTTGTCGACGTGGTGCAGCTCGACCAGCGCACGGCTGCTCATGCCCGGGGTGAAGGGTTCCTCGCTCACGGCCGCTCCGCTCATCGGCTACATAGTCCGTCCGCTCCGGCCGGGCCGCACTCCGGGGACCGCCGCGCCGGTGAGGCCCGGCCCGCCCGCTCCCGGGGCCCGGTGCCGGGACGCCGCGCCGCGGAACCGGCCATTGTCGCACTTCCACTGAGTGACAATGCGCACACGTTGAGCGACCGGATGTGGAGGGTGCGAGCACGGGCATTGTCCGGCGCATATGCACCCAGGCGGACGCGGGGCGCGGAGCGCCGGGCCCGCGCGGGTCCACGGCGGTTTCACGCCGGGCGGCATCCGCCCCGCCCCGAGCGGGGCAGACGAAGCCGCCGGCGCTCTCCTAGCCTCCCGGCCCATGCGCATCACACACCTGAGACGACTCGGCCAGTCAGCCGCTCTCGCCACCGCCCTCGTCTGCCTCGGCGCGGCTCAGCCCGCCGCGGCCGACACCCCGGACCTGGCCTTCACCGTCGACCAACCGGTGACCACGCCGGGCTCGACGGTGTCGCTGACGATGACCCTGACCAACAACCAGTCGACGGACATCTGGTTCGTGTACCAGTCGGTGCAGCCGACCTGGGCGACGACCCAGCGCAAGGACCTCAAGTACAGCTTCGTCTCGTGCACCGCCCAGGGCGCCGCCTGCTCGGGCACCGGCTCGACCGCCCTCGGCGTCAACTACGAGATCCCGCTGGCCCCCGGCACCTCGCGGACCGTCAACCTGACGTACCAGGTCGCGGCCGACTCGGGCTGCAACGGAACCATCGGCTTCTACTCGTATCTGTACTACGAGTACGAGAACGGGCAGCGCACCAAGGACGGCATCCACAACACGCCGGAGACCCGGGTGGCCTGCGCCCCCGCGGACCCCGCCGCCTCCTGACGGCCCGGGCGACCCCGGCACTCGCGCCGGGCCGCCCCCATCGGCTCCACCTCCCCGACCTCCCCGGTACACCGCGGCGGCCACCGGACGCACTCGCGACGGCGGCCGCCGTCGGCCGTGGGCGCACGGCTTCGAGCGGCGGCGGCCGGCCGACAGGAGCCCGCACCGACGGCCGGCCGGTGCGGACCCGCTGCCCCTCGGGCCCGCCGGGCCGGTGCACGCCACTGGCCGAAAACGCTCATCCGCCACGGCCGTTGCCTTGTCCTCCCGACCGGCGCCTGCAAGCGTTTACCCGCCGCCCCCGTCCGGCCCCCAGGCGTGCCAACTGCCCCGGCCCATCGCCGACTTCCGTGCGACACCTGCGCTTTTCCGTCAATTTTCACCGTAGGCGCACAGAACCCACACGCAGCCACCACTATGTCTCGGGACAGGGCACAACGGCACGGCGTTTCCGGGGGGAGCCGCCGCGCCGTTGTGCCGGGGGGTCAGGGGGAGGGACACCACCGCATGAAACTGATCCGCGTCCGGCGGACCATACGCACGACCGCGATCACCGCAGCAGCGCTCGTCATCCCGCTCGGCGGACTGTCGGCGGCGCCGGCGGGGGCCGCCGAACCGGCGCCGAGGATCGACCTCCGGGTGCTGGTGGTCTCCGACGGGGGCCCGGCGACCGCCGCGATCGCCGCGGAACTCAACAGCGCGGGCACCCCGTACACCGTGGTCGACCTCGCGGACGAGGCCCGGCCCGTCATCGACGCCGCCTTCCTCGCGGACGAGGTCGACGGCCGTCCCCGCGCCAGGTACCAGGCCGTGGTTCTGCCCAACGACCAGCCGTTCCCCACCGGTTCGCCGGAGATGGCCGCCCTGGCCGCCTACGAGCGGACCTACGCCGTCCCGCAGGTCGACGCCTACACCTACGCCCGGCCGCAGGCGGGGCTGGAGTACCCCGTGAACGGCGGATACGCGGGGCCCGTGGACGGCATCACGGCAACGGTGACCGCGGCCGGGAAGGCCGGCCCCTTCGGCTACCTCGACGGAGTCCTCACCTTCGAGGACAACGACCCCGCGGTGGACGAGAGCTGGGGCTTCCTCTCCCGGCCGCGGGCGGGCGCCGACTTCACCACCTACGTCGACGCGCCCCTCCCCGGCGGAACCGCCCGGGGCTCGCTCGTCGGGGAGTACCGGCACGACGGCCGCCGCGAACTGGTGGTCACCTTCGTGGCCAACCAGCACCAGCAGCAGTTCCGCCTCCTCGCCCGGGGCATCGTCGACTGGATGACGCAGGGGACGCGCCTTGGCACCTCGCGGAACTGGTTCTCGGTCCACGTCGACGACGTCTTCGCCGCCGACGACCGCTGGGACACCGAGCTCAACTGCACACCGGGCGACGTCGACTGCCTGCCCGGTCAGGGCACACCGAACCCGATACGGATGACGCCCGACGACGTCGGACGGGCGGTCGACTGGTCGCGGTCCCGGGACTTCACCCTCGACCTCGCGTACAACGGCGGCGGCAGCGTCGAGTACCGGGAGGAGCACGACGGGGCGGATCCGCTGGCGGACCGGCTCACCGGTGACCGTGAGGCTTTCCGCTGGATCAACCACACCTACGACCACCCGTACCTGGGCTGCGAGCAGGACGTGAGCGTCGTTCCGTGGAAGTGCGCCACGAACGGGGACGGCAGTGTCCGCTATGTCGGGCGGGACGAGATATCACGGCAGATCTCCGACAACCGGCAGTGGGCCGAGCGCGCCGGACTTCCCCTGGAGAACGGCGAGTTGGTCACCGGCGAGCACTCCGGCCTGAAGCTGCTGCCACAGCAGCCCGAGGACAACCCCCACCTCGCCCCGGCGCTCGCGGACAACGGCATCACCTGGCTCGGCTCGGACAACTCCCGTGACCCGGTGCAGCGGCAGGTCGGCCCGGCGCTCACCGTCTCGCGCCACCCGATGAACGTGTTCTACAACGTGGGCCGGGCCGCGGAGCAGGTCGACGAGTACAACTGGATCTACACCAGCAGGGCCCAGGGGGGCAGCGGCATCTGCGAGGACTCGGCCACGACCACCTGTCTCGACGAGCCCCTCGACCCCGCGACGGGCTACGCGGAGCACATCGTGCCGCTCGAGGCACGGATCGCCCTGGGCCACGTCCTGGCCAACGACCCCCGGCCGCACTTCGTCCACCAGTCGAACCTGGCCGAGGACCGCATCGCCTACCCGGTCCTGGACCGTGTCCTCGACCAGTACGCGGCGCTGTACGCGGACAACACCCCGCTGGTGAACCCCAGGATGAAGGACGTCGGGGCTGAGCTGCGCGAACGGGCCGCGTGGGACCGCGCGGTGAAGGCCGGTCAGGTCACCGCGTACCGGATCGGCGACACGGTCACCGTCACGGCTCCGGCCGGTACCGCCGTCCGCGCCACCATGCCGGCGGGCACCACCCGGGTGCTCGCGGACGGGACGGCGGCCTTCGGGGAGCCGTACGCGGGCACCGTCTCCGGCAGCGTGCCGCCCGGTCCGGGCCAGGACACAGTGTCCCTCTCACTGCCGTCGGCGCCCGCGTCAGGGAGCCCGGCAGCCGGCCCCGGCCGGGCCACGGCCCCGGCCCCGGCCCCCGACGGTCCCGTGCCCCCGGGCGTCGCCCGCCCGGTGGTCCCGGGCGCCGAGCGCTGACCCGAACGCACCGGCCGCACCAGCACACCGCGAGGACGCGGGTTCCGGACGCCGCACGCCGGCCAGGGCGTGCGCCGTTTCCCGCCGGGAAGGCCCGGACCCCTCCCCGCCCCGCCCTCCTGCCGTGGAGCCCATCCATGCACGCATCGCCTCGTGCGCCGCGCCGAGACGCGGCACGCGTCACCCTCCTCACCGAAGGCACCTACCCGCACAGTCACGGCGGGGTGAGCGTCTGGTGCGACCAGCTCGTCGGCGGCATGCCCGACATCGACTTCGACGTCATCGCCGTGACCGGCACCGGACGGGAGTCCGTCGTATGGGAACTGCCCCCGCACGTGTCCGAGCCGGTCACGGTGCCCATGTGGGGTCCCGCACCGCCCGGTTCACCACCGCGCGGCCGGCGGGAACGCCGGCTGATGGCGGCGTACGAACGCTTCCTCACGGCGCTGGTGGACCCCTCCGCCGAGGAGGGGTTCTCCCCCGCCCTGTACGAACTGGCCCACGCCGCCCGGGACGGGGTGCTCGGTCCCGCGCTGCGCGGGGACCGGGCGCTGCGCGTCCTGACCGCGGTGTGGAACCGCCGCGGCCTGACCGTCCGGGAGGCGCGGCCCAGCCTCCACGACGCGGTCACCGCGACGGCGCTGCTGGAGCACGCCCTGCGACCGCTCGCGGCTCGGCCGCCGGAGCGCGGAGTGGCGCACGCGGTCAGCGGCGGTGTGGCGGTGCTGCCGGGGCTGGCCGCCCTCGAACTCCACGGCGTCCCCCTGCTGCTCACCGAACACGGGGTCTATCTCCGCGAGCGCTATCTCGGTTACCGGACCGCTCCGTACCGCTGGCCGGTCAAGGCGGTGCTGCTCGGCTTCTTCCGGTTGCTGGCCGAGGAGAGTTACCGCCGCGCCGCCCTCGTCACGCCCGGCAACCGCTACAACCGGCTGTGGGAGGAGCAGGGCGGCGCCGATCCCCGGCTCATCCGCACCGTCTACAACGGGGTGGATCCGTCCGCATTCCCACCCGCCGGCCCCGAACCCCAGGGCCCGACGCTCAGCTGGGCAGGTCGCGTGGACCCCATCAAGGACCTGGAGACCCTGATCCGCGCGTTCGCCGAGGTCCGCGGGGCGCTTCCGGCCGCCACCCTGCGGCTGTTCGGCGGCACACCGCGGGGAGGCGAGGCGTACCGGGAGCGGTGCGAGGCACTCGCGGCATCGCTCGGTCACGGCGACGCCGTCACCTTCGAGGGCCGGGTCGACGACATCAAGGACGCGTACGCCGCTGGCAACATCGTGATGCTGTCCAGCATCAGCGAGGGATTCCCCTTCACGCTGATCGAGGCCATGTCCTGCGGCAGGGCCACCGTCTCCACCGACGTCGGAGGCGTCCGGGAGGCCGTCGGCGACGCCGGACTGGTCGTCCCGCCCCGCGACCCCGCGGCCATGGCCGCCGCCGCACTGGAGCTGCTGGCCGACCCCCCGCGCCGGGCGGCGATGGGCGAGGCAGCGAGGCTGCGGGTGATCGAGCAGTTCACACTCCGGCAGACCATCGACACCTTCCGCGCCATCTACCTGGAACTGTCCGTCCGCGGGGTGCGGCTGGCCGATCCCTGGGGCACCCCCCTCAGCGACGAGGCGCCCCTGGGGAGCGTGGCCGGATGAGCGGGCCGATGGCTCTCGAACCCGACGACGGGCAGGGCGACACCCTGGCCCTGCGGCTCGCCGCACCGGACGCCACGCTGTCGCTGCGCCTGCCCCGGCGCAGACGCGTGCCGGACGACCCGGTGGACGTCCTCGCCGCCGAACTCGCCGATCGCATCGGACCCGCGGTGCACGCGTACGAGGTGGCGGCCCTGCTGGAGTCCGAGGGTCTGACGGGCGAGCAGATCCAGGAGCGCTACGGGCGTCCCGATCTGTTCGCGCTCGCCGCCGATCTGTACGGGAGGGTGCCGCGCAGTTTCCCCGAACCCCCGCGCGGGCCGGACCCCTGGGCTCCGGACCATGTCCGGTGCGCCCTGCGCGGGGCGCTGTTCGCCCTGCCTGGGCTGGCCTATCTGCTGACGGCCGGCCTGTGGCACTCGCCCCGCGGGGTGTACGCGCTCGTGGCCGCGGGCCTGCTGTCATGGGCCTGGGGCCAGGCGCTCAGCCACCGGGCGTATCTGCGGCTGGCGGCGGGGCCGCGGGAGGCGGGCCGGACTCTCCTTTTGGGCGCTCCCTCGGGTGCACTCCTCGCCACGGCGGCCGCCCTCGCGGTGGCGGGGCCGGGGCCCGCCGCTCTGTTCGGAGCAGGGCAGTCGCTGTATCTCGCGGCGGCCGGAGTGCTCCTGGTCCGCGGCCGGGAACGACTGCTGCTCGGCACGCTCGCCCCGCTCGCCGTGGGCGCGGCGGTGCTGCCGTGGTGGGAACCGGGCCCGCTGCCGCGGATCGCACTGCCGGTGCTGACGGTCGTACTGGCCGTCGCCGTCGCCGGCCGCGAGATCCGGGGGATGCTCGGTGCGGAGAGGGCGTCAGGTGGCACCGGGCCCCGGCTGCTCGGCTCGTTGCCGTACGGGCTGTTCGGTCTGGCCGCGGGCACCCTGGTGATGTCCGTGGGACAGCGTCAGCCCTGGGCGGTGGTCGTGCTCACGGTCAGCATGGGGCCCGCGGAGTGGCTGCTGTACCGCTACCGGGGGCTGTCGGTGGCGGCGCTGCGGGCCTCGGCGGACACGGCCGGGTTCCGGCTGCGGTCCGCCCGGACGCTGGCACTGTGTCTGGGCGGCTATCTGCTGCCGCTCGTCCCGGCGGCGCTGCTCACGGGCGCGCAGCCGGCGCCCCTGCTGACCCTCGCCGCGCTGCTGTGGACCGCGTTGCTGCTCCAGGCGTTCGGGCTTGCCTGGCTGCCGGCCGTGGTCACGCTCACGGCGGCCGCCGGGGTGGCCGCCGTGACCCTGCTCGCCGGCCCGACGGGCAACGCCCCACTGCTGATCTGCTGCGGCACCGCCGCCGGGGTGCTCGTCACCGCCGTCCTGTGGTGTCTGGGCAGGCCCACCGCGCACTCCTGACCCCGTCCGCCGCTCGTCGCCGATCGCGGCAACCACCTCGCCTGTTCCCGCAAGTCCGGGCCCCACATCCGGACCGCTTCGTCCGCCACCCGCACACCGTCGTTCGCCCACCACCGCTCATGGCAGCAAACCTCCCCGAAAGGAATAACAGTTGACATCCGCACCGCTCGCCGCAGTCACCGGAGCCGAGGGCTTCATCGGCTCCCATCTGACCGAGGCACTCGTCGCCTCGGGCCACCGGGTCCGCGCGATGGCGCAGTACAACTCCTTCTCCTCCTACGGCTGGCTGGAGACACTGCCGCAGGACGTCCTCGACCAGGTCGAGATCGTGCTCGGTGACGTCCGAGACCCCGGCTCGGTCCGCGGGCTGGCCGAAGGGGCCGAAGCCGTCTACCACTTGGCGGCTCTGATCGCGATCCCCTACTCGTACCGCGCCCCCCACAGCTACGTGGACACCAACGTCACGGGCACGCTCAACGTGCTGGAGGCCGTGCGGACCCTCCGGACCCCGCGGCTGGTGCACACCTCCACCAGCGAGACGTACGGGACCGCACAGACCGTGCCGATCACCGAGGACCATCCCATCAACACCCAGTCGCCGTACGCTGCTTCGAAGGCCGGCGGGGACCGGCTCGTCGACGGTTACCACGCCAGTTTCGGCACACCGGTGGTCACCCTGCGGCCCTTCAACACCTTCGGGCCCCGCCAGTCGATGCGGGCCGTCATCCCGACCGTCATCGGGCAGGTGGCCGCCGGGGAGCGGACGATCACCCTCGGCGACCTCCGGCCCACACGCGACTTCACCTACGTCACGGACACGGCCGCGGCGTTCCTGGCCGTGGGCACCGCACCGGCCGAGGCGGTCGTGGGCCGCACCCTCAACGCCGGTACCGGCGGCGAGATCTCGATCGGCGACCTGGTGCGGCTCATCGGCAAGGTGATGGACACCGACCTCGACGTCCGGGAGGACGAGCAGCGCATCCGGCCCGCGAACTCCGAGGTGATGCGGCTGGTCGCGGACGCGACCCGGCTGCGGGAGGCGACCGGGTGGGCCCCCGCCCTCGATCTGGAGCAGGGACTGGCGCGGACGGTGGAGTTCTTCCGCGAACCCGCCAACCTCTCCCGCTACAAGACCGGCATCTACAACATCTGACCCGGCGGACCACCGACCACCGTACTCACAGGGGGCTACCGTGCACGCAGTGATTCTCGCCGGAGGCAAGGGCATCCGGCTGCGCCCGTACACCACCGCGCTGCCCAAGCCGCTCGTCCCGATCGGCGACCGGCACGCGATCCTGGAGATCGTGCTGCGTCAGCTGGCGGCGAGCGGCTTCACGAGCTGCACCATCGCCGTCGGCCACCTCGGCCACATCATCCGCGCCTACGTCGGCAGCGGTTCACGATGGGGGCTGAGCATCGACTACGCGACCGAGGAGAACCCGCTGGGCACCATGGGCCCGCTGCTGACGATGCGCGACCGGCTGCCGGAGTCGTTCCTCGTCATGAACGGGGACATCCTCACCGACCTCGACTTCGCCGACGTCCTGGGCCGGCACCGCGAGAGCGGGTCGGCGCTGACCATCGCCACGTACGCCCGCAAGGTGCACATCGACTTCGGCGTGCTCACCACGGACGCCGGGAAGGTGGTCGGCTTCGCCGAGAAACCGTCCATGGACTACCGGGTCTCGATGGGCGTGTACGGGCTGTCCCGGGACACGCTCGACGGATACACCGCCGGGCTGCCGCTCGGCTTCGACGAACTCGTCCTGGACCTGCTGAAGGCCGGGAACCCGCCGCAGGCCTACGAGTTCGACGGCTACTGGCTCGACATCGGCCGGCCGGACGACTACGACCGGGCCAACGCCGAGTTCACCACCCACCAGTCACTGCTGCTCAAGGGAGCCTGAACACCCCATGCGCATCCTCGTCCTGGGCCACACCGGGTACCTGGGCCGCCATGTCGCCGAACAGCTCAGCGCGCTGGGGGGCGTGCGGCTGTTCGGCGGCGGCCGGTCCCCGGACGCCGACCTCCGCGTCGACCTCGCCACGGCCGACCCGGGCCGGCTGGCCGAGAACCTGGCGGACCTCTCCCCCGACGCGGTGGTCAACTGCGCCGGGTCGCTCGGCGCCGACCCGGTGACCGATGCAGAGGTCAACGCGCGCGGCCCTGCCGTGCTGTGCGCGGCGCTCCGCAAGGCCGCGCCGACCGCCAGGCTGGTGCACCTCGGTTCGGCGGCCGAGTACGGGGTGGGCGAGCCCGGTGTACCGGTCACGGAGGAGGCGCCGACGCGGCCGGTGGGCTCGTACGGAGCCACCAAACTGGCCGGGACGGTGGCCGTCGCCTCGTCGGGCCTCGACGCGGTCGTGCTGCGCGTGGGCAACCCGGTCGGACCGGGCGCCGCGCCCATGAGCCTGCCGGGGGGCACCGCCCTCCGGCTGCGCCGGGCGGGCAGGGACCGTGACGCGGTCGTGCGGTTCGGGGATCTGTCCGCCCATCGCGACTTCGTCGACGCGCGGGACCTGGCCCGGGCGGTGGTGCTGGCGGCGGACGCCGCCGGGCCGCTGCCGCGCATCCTCAACATCGGCGGCGGCCGGGCCGTTCCGATCCGGGAACTGGTGCAGGGGCTGGTGGCCGTCGCCGGCTTCCGGGGCCGTGTCGACGAGGCCGGCATCGGGTCGGCGCGCTCCGCCGGCGTGGCCTGGCAGTGCTCGGACATCTCGGCGGCGCGGGATGCCCTCGGCTGGGAGCCTCGGTTCACCCTGACCGACTCCCTCACCGCGCTGTGGGCGTCGCTCGGCGTCGACGGGGAAGCGGACCCGGTGGCATGACACTGCTGGTCCCGCTCTATGTGCACCCCGCGGAGGATCCGGAAGCCTGGCGGCTGGTCACGGCCGCCGGAAGCCGGGTCCACGGGGTGGTGCTGAACCCGGCCGACGGCCCCGGGTCGGCGCCCGATCCCGCGTTCGTCTCCGCCGCCCGCGCACTTCGGGAGGCGGGCACGCGCGTCCTCGGCTATGTCGACCTGGACTACGGGGTGCGCCCGGACACGGCGGTGACCGGTGATCTCGACCGCCATCGCCAGTGGTACGACACCGACGGGTGCTTCTTCGACCAGGTGCCCGCGGACCGGTCAGCCCTGCCCGGCTGCCGCCGTCTCGTCCGCGCCGCACGGCAGCGGGGCTGCCGCACGGTCGTCCTCAACCACGGGGTGCACCCCGCGCAGGGTTACGCCCGGATCGCCGATCTGCTGGTGACGTTCGAGGGCCCCTGGGCGGTCTATCTCTCCACCTTCTCCCGGCCCCGCTGGACGGCCCGGCATCCGCCGGAGCGGTTCTGCCACCTGGTGTACGAGGTGCCCACGGCGCTGGTGGACGTCGCGGCCCGGGCGGCCGGCGAACGCGGGGCCGCGGTGTCCTGCGCGGTCACCGACTCCCTGCCCAATCCCTGGGGCGCACCGCCCCCCGCCCTGTACCGGGAGGCTCCTTGAACCGCCCTCGTGTGACCGGGCTGTGCCTGCTGTTCGCCGTGCTGCTGGTGGCGGGCTGCTCCGGCGGCGCCCCACCGGACCGTGGCGGGGCCCGCTGGCAGCCGCGGCCCGGCACGGCGTGGCAGTGGCAACTCGACGGCCGGGCGGACCCTTCGGCGGCGGACGTGCCCGTGTTCGACATCGACGGCTTCGAGAACAGCGCCGACGACGTCGCCCGGCTGCACCGGGACGGACGCCGGGTCATCTGCTACATCAACGCCGGTGCCTGGGAGCGGTTCCGTCCCGACCAGGCGGACTTCCCGGTCTCCGTCAGGGGCCGGCCGAACGGCTGGGACGGCGAGCGGTGGCTCGACATCCGCCGGCTGGACGTGCTGGGCCCCCTCATGGAGAAGCGCTTCGACATGTGCCGGGACAAGGGCTTCGACGCGGTGGAACCCGATCTGCTGGACGCCCATCTGAACGACACCGGCTTCCCCCTGACCGCCGCCCACCAGCTCGCCTACAACCGCATGATCGCCCGTATCGCCCATGAACGCGGGCTGTCCGTCGGGCTGAAGAACGACCTGCCCCAGGTGGCGGAGCTGGTCGGGGACTTCGACTTCGCGGTCAACGAGGAGTGCGCCCAGTACGGCGAGTGCGCGAAGCTCACCCCGTTCGTCGCGGCGGGCAAGGCCGTCTTCCACGTCGAGTACGCGCTGCCCAACCGGGAGTTCTGCGCGGAGTCCCGACGGCTGGGGCTGTCCTCCATGCGCAAGCGGCTGGAGCTGGACGCATGGCGCCGGCCGTGCTGAGCGGACGGACCGACGGGCGCACCGGGCCGGGCGGTCAGGCCGAGGGGCGCAGGAAGCGCCTGAGCTTCGTCAACGGCCAGGTGTTGACGACGTCGTCCTTGGTGAGCCAGCCGCGCTGGGCCGTCGCCACCCCGTACCGCATGTAGGGCAGATGGGTGGTGGAGTGCGCGTCCGAGTCGATCGCGAAGCGCACACCGTGGCGCTTGGCGCGCAGGATGTCCTCGTCGCCGAGGTCGAGCCGCTCGGGGTGGGCGTTGATCTCCAGTGCCGTGCCCGTGCGGGCGCAGGCCGCGAAGACGGCGTCGAAGTCGGCGTCGATGGGGGGCCGTTTGCCGATCCTGCGGGTCGTCGGGTGGCCGATGACGGAGACGTACGGGTTCTCGCAGGCCCGGACGAGGCGGCGGGTGAGGGCGTCCCGGCTCTGGTTGAAGTGGGAGTGGATCGAGGCCACACAGATGTCGAAGCCCGCGAGGAAGTCGTCGGGCCAGTCCACGTCCCCGTCGGGACCGATGTTGAGCTCGGTGCCGTGCAGCAGTCGCATGCCCTTGTGCCTGCGGTCGAGTTCACGGACCCGTTCCCGTTGGGCGAGCGTCTTCTCCTTCGTCATGCGCTGCATGGCGAGGTCCGGGGCATGGTCGGTGACCGCGTAGTAGGAGTATCCGCGCGCCGCTGCCGCGGCGACCATCTCCTCCAGCGGGGCCAGACCGTCGGTGAGGTCGGTGTGGGTGTGCAGATCACCGCGGACGTCCTCCTCGGCGACGAGCACCGGCAGTTCACCGCGGAGTGCGGCCGCGATCTCGCCCCGGTCCTCGCGCAGGGTCGGGGGGATCCAGTCCAGGCCGAGGCGTTCGTAGATCTCCTCCTCGGTCGAGGAGACGATCCGCTCACCGCTCTCGGCGTCGAAGAGCCCGTACTCGGACAGCTTGAGCCCCTGGCGCACCGCGATCTCACGGGTGCGGATGTTGTGCGCCTTGGCCCCGGTGAAGTACTGCAGTCCCGCGCCCCAGGAGTCGGGCGGCAGCACCCTCAGATCGACCTGCAGCCCCTTGGTCGTGCGGATGGACGTCTTCTTGGCACCGTGGGCGATCACCTCGGCCGTGTACGGAAGTGCGGCGAGCGCGTCCATGAAGGGAGCCGAGGCTTCCGCCGCGACGAGGACGTCGATGTCGCCGATGGTCTCGCGCATCCGGCGCAGCGATCCGGCGTAGGCGCACCTCTCGCAGCCCTGGACACCGGACAGTTCGGCGACGATCTGCTCGGCCGCGTCCATGGCGGCGTTGAGGAGGATCCGGGTGCCGGCCTTCTGCATCAGCGCGATGCCGTGGAGGATGTTCGCCTCCGTCTTCTCTCCGAAGCCCCTCAGATCGCGCAGCCGCTCCTCGTGGACCGCGTCGAGCAGCTGGTCCACGGAGGAGATGCCCAGCTCCTCGTACAGGAGCAGCGCCTTCTTGGGGCCGAGCATGGGGATGGCGATGAGCTCCCGCACTCCGGCGGGTACGGACTGCCGCCGTTCCTCCACGGCGCTGATCCGCCCGGACGTCAGATACTCGACGATCTTGTCGGCGATGGACCTGCCGACGTGGGGAATCTCCCGCAGCCCCTTGGGGTCGAGGGCGGCCACGTCGGCGGGGTGGCCGCCGATCGCGCGGGCGGCCTTCTCGTAGGAACGGGCCCGGAAGGCGTCGCCGCCGGTGATGGCGATGAGGTCGGCGTATTCCTGGAGGATCGCCTCTATCTCGTCGTTCGCCCTGGCCATGGATCCAGCGTCACACGGCGGACCGGCGGGCGCCGTGCGGGCCCCGACCTCCGGAGGTCCCGGGAGGTCGGGGTCTCACGGGGTGCCGGGTGGGCCGACGGTGGCCGCGGGTTCACCGGCCGGCGGCCCGGGGACCGCCCCGCCTTCGTCCTGCGCCAGGAACTCGACGACAGCGAGGGCGAAGAGCAGGGCGAGGGCCAGGCCGACGACCACCCAGGCGGTGGGGTACGACCAGAGGACGTACGCCAGCACGGCGGCGGCGACCAGCACCCAGGTGATCCACGTCCGGTAGCGACGCACCCACGGACCGACCGGCCCGGTGCGCAGGCCCGCTCGGTTCGCCGTGGCGCGGGTGGCGCCGATGCCGGACGTCCACAGCTGCCGGGCGAGGCCGGCGTAGCGACCGGGTCCGGTGAGCCAGGCTGCGAGGGCGACGACGATGCCGAGCATCACGATGTTGCGGATCGTGGTGCGCAGGAAGCGGACGAGGGCGTCGAAGACGGACTCCGCCGCGGGCTGGGACACCCCCTTGGGCAGGGAGTCCAGATAGATCAGCCGGAACACCGTGAGGCCCGCGCCGAGCAGCGCTGTGGCGACCGCGACCCCGAGCGCGGCCGCCACCAGGGCCTTTCTGCGATGGGCGGAGAGCAGCACCCCGGCGGCGATCAGCACGACGGCCACGACCGGCAACCAGGTGCCCGCGAGCTGGAGCAGCCGGAACCCGGTCTTGACACGGCCGACGTCCTCGGACTGGAGGACGGTGAAGTCGGTGTGGATCTCGGGGATCTTCTCGGCGATGGTGAGCCCCTCGCTCACCAGCCGCTGCTTGACCTGCTCGATGACGGGCGCGAGGTCGATCTTGACGGCGTTGTCGGTGAGCTCGATGGCTCCGCCCCCACTGCCGGTGAGGGCCTTGTCGACCGCGGCGTGGATCCGGCGGTTCGCGTCGGTCCAGATCCGCTGGAAGGCGTCGGAGGCGACGATGTCCTGGGTGCGGGACTGCACGAAGCTGCGGACGGCGTTCTCCAGGGCGCCTCCGAGCCGGCCGATCAGGGCGTCGAGCCGCGGCCGGTCGGCCGGGGCCACGTCCTCCAGCAGCGCAGGGAGGTCGATGTGCTCCATCACGACGTTCGTGACCCGGGTCGCGACGGCTGCCTGGACATCGGGGTCGGAGGCGAGCGGGGCGACGGTGGCGACGTACCGGTCGGTGTCGCCCACCTCGCTCTCGGCCCAGGTCGCGACCGCACTGAGCGGGGCGAGCAGGCAGCCGATCACGATCAGCACCGCGGCGAGGGCGGAGCGCATACGGTGCCGGGGCGGCCGGGCCGGGGGCTGCTCCCGGGCCTCCAGTGCCGCGATCCGGTCACGCAGCTGCTCCAGGTCACGTCCCTCGGAGCCGGTGTTTCCGTCCGGCATGCGCACTCCTCGGCTGGTGGGCAGGCTGACAACAGCAGAACCCGGGGCCCGCGGGTACGCGAGCGGGGAAGGGCCGCTCAGGTGAGGGCCCCGCGCAGCCGCCCGAAGAGGCGCCTGCCGGAGCGGACGGGGCCGCCCACCACAGGGGGACGTCCGTGTCACCGCGAAACCCGGCTCCCCGCGGGGGGACGGCCGACTCACGGCCGAGGGCTCCGGAGCGAGTGCAGGGGGGCACGGCGGGGGCAGGGCAGGGGGGTGCGCCTGGTGGTTCCGGCCGCGGGCCGGAACCGCAAGGCGCGGCCGGAGCCCCGGGCCCCGGCCGCCGGGCCGCGCCGAGTTGCCCCCGGCACGCCGAAGGCCATCGTGGAACTGTGGACGGAGACGACGCACGGCGGCGGGACTCGGCCATCCTCGATGCCCTGTTCACACAGGCACCGCACGGCCTTTTCCTGTGCGACAAGGAGCTGCGGGTCGTCCGGTTCAACAGCGCGGCGCCCGGGGTGCGCGGCATCCCTCCAGAGGAGGTGCTGGGCAGGACCGTCGCGGAGCTCACCGACGGCTTCACGGGTGACCCCGTCGCAGCCCTGGCGGAGGACGCGCTCCGCACGGGCACGGTGGTCCGCGACCGCCTGATCACGGGCAGGCCACTGTCCGATCCCGACCGGGACATGACGGTGTCGCTGTCGATCTTCCGGCTGGAGGGGACCGACGGGGAGATACTCGGCCTGGCCGTCATCGCCGACGACGTCACGGAACGCGAGGCGGCTCTCGGCCGGCTGGACCTGCTCCACCAGGCGCGCCAGTCCATCGGCACGAGCCTGGACGCGTACGGAACAGCGGAGGAGCTCGTGGAGGTCCTCGTGCCCCGGCTCGCAGACGCGGCGGCGGTGGACCTGCTCGACGACGCGCTGCGCGGGCGGCCGCTGCGCCCCGGCCCCGTACCGGCGGACACGCCCTTGCGCCGGGCCGCGTTCAGGTCCGTCCTCGGCCGTGAGCAGGGGCCGCGGAAGGGCGAACTCAACACCTTCGGCGCCCACACTCCGTACTCCCAGGTCCTGAACGACCTCACACCGCGGCTCATCACCGACGTCGACGCGAACGACGCCTGGCTGGGCGCGGACCCCGAACGCGGCGAACCCATCGTGTCCGCCGGCGTCCACTCCCTCGTGGTGGTGCCGCTGGCGCTGCGGGAGACGGTGCTGGGGGTGGCCGCCCTCTACCGGTTCGAACGCCCGGAGCTGTTCGACGACGCGGATCTCGCCCTCTCGACGGAACTGGTGTCCAAGACCGCCCTGCACCTCCACAACGCCTGCAGCTTCGCCCGTGAGCGCACCGTGGCGACGACGCTGCAGCAAGGGCTGATGCCGAGCCGGCCACCCGAGTTGACCGCGGTCGACACGGCGTACACCTATCTCCCCGAGGGCGCGGGAGGGGACTGGTACGACGTCATCCCGCTGTCCGGCGCCAGGGCCGCCCTGGTGGTCGGCGACGTCGCCGGGCACGGCATCGAGGCCGCCGTCACCATGGGTCAGCTGCGAACGGCCCTGCGCACGCTCGCCCTGCAGGACCTGGAGCCGGGTGAACTGCTCGACCGGCTCGACGAGACGGCCGCCTTCCTCAGCCGGATGCGTTCACCGGTCGGGCACGGCGACGAGGCGCCCCCGGGCCACCTCGCCACCTGTGTGTGCGTGGTCTACGACCCGGTGTCACGGGTCTGCTCCGCCGCCCGGGCCGGCCATCCGCTCCCTCTGGTGCTGGGCCCCGACGGCTCCGCGATGGAGTTCGACGTACCCAACGGTCCCCCGCTGGGCGCGGAGGGCGCCGGTTACGCGTCCGCCACCGTCACCCTCCCGGAGTCCACCCTGCTGGCGCTCTACACGAACGGCCTGGTCAGTACCCCCGGCCAGGACGCCGGGAAAGCCCGTGCCCGGCTCCACCAGATCCTCGCCCAGCCCGAGGAGTCCCTCGGCCGGCTGTGCGACTCCGCGGTCTACAAGCTCCTGCCCCGCCGCCCCCGGGACGACGCGGTGCTGCTGCTCGCCCGCACCCGTGCCCTGGGCGCGAACCGTGTCACCAGCTGGACCCTGCCCCGGGACGACTCGGTGGTCGCCACGGCCCGCCGGCTGATCGAGCACCAGCTCCAGGTATGGGACATGCCGGACGCCGTCTTCACCACCGAACTGATCGTCAGCGAGCTGGTGACCAACGCGATCCGCCACGGACAGGGCCCGATCGAGCTGCGCGTGATCCTCGACCGCACCCTCATCTGCGAGGTCTCGGACGCCAGCAGCACCTCGCCGCACATGCGACATGCCACCGCAACGGACGAAGGAGGCCGTGGACTGTTCATCGTCATGCAGCTCAGTGACCGATGGGGCACCAGGACCACCGGAAACGGCAAGACCATCTGGTCGGAACAGGCGATCCGGCACGGCGTGGCCCGGTAGGGTCCCGCACACCAGAGCGCCGGGGGCACGGACCGCCCTCTGACTCGCCCGGACGGTCCCGGGCGCGACAGCATGGAGGGAGGACGGCACTCGGCGGCTGCCCGCGCAAGGAGGCGGAACAGACGGTGACCAGGCAACGCTTTGCGTTCTGCGGGGCTGAGCTGGCAGCTGTCTACGTCCTCGCGGGCGGGGGCCGCGAGCTCCATCTGGCCGAGCTGACCGGTGACCGCAGGATGCTGTACGGGCTGCCGGCGATCATCGCCGTGGAGGGCCACTCCCCCGCTGCCGAGGCCTTCCGCGCCGGCCGCCCGCTCTGGCTGAACCCGAAGGAGCTGGCGGCGTACGTCGAGCTCGACCCCCACCACTTCCCCGGCCGCCGCGTGGAGGGGGCGGAGACGACCGCCCGGCTCTCGCTCGGGGCGCTGCCGCTCGGGCGTGGCGCCAACGAGCTGGGGTGTCTGATAGTGGCGGGCGACGTCACCGACGGCTTCAGCCCCGACCGCCGCGCGCTGCTGGAGCTCTACGCCGACCAGGTCGCCGCCGGGCTGGAATCGGCCGTCGCCCGGATCCCGGGCCGTACGCAGCCGCAGCCGCACCTGGCGCAGGCCGCCCTCGTACCGCTGCAGGGCGGCGCGTTCATCCTGGAGCTGAGCACCGGTCGCATGGAGGCCCACGAGTACGTCCTGGAGCTGCTCGGCGTTCCCGCCGAGGAGTTCGACGGCCGGGTGGAGACCCTGCTGGCCTGCGCGGTCCCCGACGACATCCCCGCCCTGATGGAGATAGTCGAACCGGGGCGGATGTCAGCGGCCACCGAGCAGCTGGCGTTCCGGATCCGCCGGCCCGGCGGTGAGCTGCGCTGGCTGGGGCTGCGCTGCCGGGTCGAGGTGGACGCCGACGGCACACCCGAGCGGGTGCTGGGTGTGGTGGCCGACGCCGCCTATCTGCGGCCCAGTGCCGACGAGGTCTCGGTGGTGCAGCGACTGTCGGCCAAACTGGCCGGGGCGAGCACCATCCGTGAGGTCAGCAGGCTGGTGGTGGCCTCGCTCCGGGGTCCGCTGGCGGCGAGCCGGGTCGCGGTGGCCGAGCGGGAGGGGGACCGGCTGGTGGTCACGATCCTGGACCCGCCGGAGCCGGACGCCTGGCCCGCGGGCTGGCGCGCCGAATGGCGCTCCGAATGGCCGGACCTCTCCATCCACGACATGCCGACGCTCGAGGGTGCGCTGCGCGAGGGGCATGTGAGCCTGTGGCCGGCGGGCGCGGACCTCGAACCCGCGCTGGCCGAGATCGGACGCGGGGGTCTCGCGGTGCTGCCGCTCCGGGCGGACGGGCGAATGGTGGGGGTGTGCCTGGTGGGGTGGGACGACGAGCACCGGTTCGATCCGGAGGAGCGGTCGCTGCTGACCGCCGCCGCGGCCCTGGTCGGGCAGGCCCTGATGCGGGCCCACGCCATGGACGCCGGCCACGAACTGGCCACGATGCTCCAGCGCAGTCTGCTGCCGAGGAAGCTCCCCGAGCTGCCCGGCGGTGAGGCCGTCGCCCGCTACCTCCCGGCCACGGCGGGGCTCGAGGTCGGCGGCGACTGGTACGACGTCATCCCGCTCGGCGACGGCCATGTGGCCCTGGTCATCGGTGACGTGCAGGGACACAGCGCGGGGGCGGCGACCATCATGGGGCAGATGCGCACGGCGGTCAGGGCGTACGCGGTGGAGGGGCACCCTCCGGACGTGGTCGTCGCCCGTGCCAACCGGCTGCTGGTCGGTATGGAGACCGATCTGTTCGCCACCTGCCTCTACGTGGACCTCGACATGGAGGAGGGCATCGCCCGGCTGGTACGGGCCGGCCATCTGCATCCGGTGATCCGCTATCCCGACGGCAGCACCGAGGAGCTGATGGTCGAGGGCGGCCCCCCGCTGGGTGTCCTCGCCGACGAGGAGTACCCGATGACGGAGGCGGGCCTGGTGCCCGGCACTCTGCTGATGCTGCTGACGGACGGGCTGGTCGAGTCGGCGGCCCTCACCCTGGAGGAGGGCATGCGGCGGGTGTCCGACACGCTCGCCACGGCGGACCCCGCCGACGCCGGGCGCGTGGCCGACGAGTTGGTCGTGGGGGTGAACCGGCGCGACGACGACGTGGCGTTGCTGCTGCTCCGCTACGACGGCACCCAGGTGCGGCCGATGCGGACCCACTGGACGGTGTGGCGGCTGCCCAACGCCGTGATGCACGCCCGCCGTTTCACGGCGCGGACCCTGCGTTCCTGGGGTGCCGAGGAGGAGCTGGAGGGAGCCCTGCTGGTGGTGTCCGAACTGGTCACCAACGCCATCGCGCACACGCAGGGCGAGGTGCGGCTCGATCTCACGCTGTCCGCCGACCGGTTGCGGATCGCGGTCAACGACGCCTCTCCCCGCAGCCCGGTCAAGCCCGCCGACCAGGACTGGGAGGCGACCGGTGGCCGCGGGCTGCTCATCGTCGAGGCCACGACGGCGTCGTGGGGCGCGGTGCCGCTCAGCGGTGGCAAGCAGGTGTGGGCGGAGATTCCGCTGGCGCCGCGTGAGCGGCTGGCCAAGGCGCGTTGAGCACGGAGCGACCAGGAGTCCCGCTTCCGAGCCGGCCGACGGTGCCGTGACGCCGTGTACGCGCGGGCTACCAGGGCAGTGGCTGCTCGGTCCAGATGACCTTGCCGCTGCCCGTGTAGCGGGTGCCCCAGCGCTCGGCGAACTGGGAGACGAGGAACAGCCCCCGGCCGCCCTCGTCGGTGGTGGTGGCCCGGCGCAGATGAGGGGCGGTGCTGCTGCCGTCGGAGACCTCGCAGATCAAGGAGCGGTCGCGGATCAGGCGCACCGTGATCGGTCCGCCGGCATGCCGGATGGCGTTGGTGACCAGCTCGCTGAGGATCAGTTCGGTGGTGAACGCCTCCTCCTCGAGCCCCCACTCCTCCAGGGTCCGGGCGGCTTCGGCACGTACCCGGGCCACTTCCGAGGGGTCCGCCGGCACGTCCCAGGTGACGGCGCGGTTGCCGCCCAGCACCCGGGTGCGGGCGACGACCAGGGCCACGTCGTCACGGGGGCGCTCAGGCAGCAGGGCGTCCAGCACCGCACGGCAGGTCTCCTCCGGAGTCCCGCCGGCGTGGGCGAGCGTGCGGCGCAGCAGTTCCAGCCCCTCGTCGATGTCGCGGTGCCGGTCCTCCACCAGCCCGTCGGTGTAGAGCACCAGGCTGCTGCCCTCGGAGAGATGCAGCTCGCTGGACTCGAACGGGAGTCCGCCGAGGCCGAGGGGCGGCCCGGCGGGCACCCCGGGGAACTCGACCTCGCCGTCGGGGTGCACGATGACCGGCTCCAGATGCCCCGCGCGGGCCACCGTGCACAGCCGTGACGTGGGGTCGTAGATCGCGTACAGACAGGTGGCGCCGGTGAGGGCCGTGACCGAGTCGTCGGTGTCCTCGTCCTGGTCGATGCGCGAGACCAGTTCGTCCATGTGCCACAGCAACTCGTCGGGCGGGAGGTCGAGGGTGGCGAAGTTGTGGACCGCGGTGCGCAGCCGCCCCATGGTCGCCGCGGCATGGAGGCCGTGGCCGACCACGTCCCCCACCACGAGGGCGACCCTGGCGCCCGGAAGCGGGATCACGTCGAACCAGTCCCCGCCGACCCCGCCGACCCCGCCGAGTCCGGCCTGGGCGGGGAGGTAGTGGTAGGCGACGTCCAGGGCGGTCTGCTCGGGCAGGACCCGCGGCAGCAGGCTGCGCTGGAGGGCGACCGCCATCGAGTGCTCGCGGGTGTACCGGCGGGCGTTGTCGATGTTCACCGCGGCGCGGGCGACCAGCTCCTCCGCGAGCGAGACGTCGTCGTCGTCGAAGGGCTCCGGCTTCTCGGAGCGCCAGAAGGTGGCCACGCCCATCGTCACCCCGCGGGCCCGCAGCGGAGCGGCGATCATGGAGTGGATGCCGTAGCCGACGAGTCTGTGGGCCCGGGCCGGTTCCTGCTCCTGCCATCCGGAGAACGCGGCCAGGTCGGCCTCCAGGATGGTCTTGCCCCGGGCGTACGCGACGGCCTGGGGGGTGGTGGGCACGAAGTGGATCAGCCGGCCGGACGGGTAGAGCGGGGTGTCGTGGCGGACGCCCGTGAAGGCGATGCGGCGCATGTCCGTGCCGGTCTCCGCCGGCTCGTCCCCGCTGAGCACGGGATCGGGGAGGTCGACGGTCACGAAGTCGGCGAACCGGGGCACGGCGAAGTCGGCCAGCTCCTGCGAGGTCCGGACCACGTCGAGAGTGGTGCCGATCCGCATGCCGGCGTCGTAGACGAGTCGCAGACGGCCCTGCGCGGAGTCGGCACGGCCGCTGAGGGCCCGCAGCTCCGTGGTGTCCCGCAGGGTGGCGACGGTGCCGCAGGGCCCCGGGCAGTCCGACCGCGGGCCCATGACGCGCTGGTTGACGGCGACCAGTTGGTCCTCGACGACGTGCACCTCGTCGCTCGCCGGACGGCCGGACTCCAGCAGCCGGGCGATCTCGGGGTCCATGGCGATGTCGCGCACGGGGCGTCCCTGGGCGTCCGGGGGCAGCGCGAGCAGCCGTCGTGCCTCGTCGTTGACGAGCACCAGCCTGCGGTCCTCGTCGACGATCAGCACCCCCTCCCGCACCGCGTGCAGGACCGCGTCGTGGTGCTCGTACATCCTGGTCATCTCGGTGGGCCCCAGGCCGTGTGTCTGGTGCCGCAGCCGCCTGCTGATCAGCGCCGCCCCGGAGGTGGCGACGATCAGGGCGAACGCCGCGGCGCCGAGCAGGAGGGGAAGCTGCTCCTGGGCGGCTCCGCCGACCCGCTCGACCGTGATGCCCGCCGCCACGAGGCCGATCACCTCGCCGTTCGCGTCCTTCACGGGCGCGACACTGCGGATCGAGGGACCGAGGGTGCCGGTGACGGTCTCGGTCACCGTGCCGCCGGCCACCGCCGGTGCGATGGTGCCGATGTACTTCTTGCCGATCTCCTCCGGATTCGGATGGGTGTACCGGGTGCCGTCCGGAGCCATCACCACGACGAAGTCGACGCCGGAGGTCTTCCTCACGGCCTCGGCCTTGCGCTGCAGTGCCGCGCTGGGGTCGGGGCCGCGCAGCGCTTCCTTGACGCCCGGTGCGGTGGCGTACGTCTGGGCGACGGCGACCGACCGGTTGCGCGCCTCTCGCTCGCTGTCCGACCGGGCCTGCAGGAGCAGTCCGGCGACGGCGGCGACGACGAGCAGCAAAGCCACCGCCACCTGCAGGACGAACACCTGACTGGCGACGGTGCGTGCGCTCATCATGGAGCGGAGGCGGCCGAAAGGTCCGGCCATGTTCCTATCTAACACCGGGCCGCTACGGCGGGCGACCGCGTCGGCCCCGCCGTGGCTGCCGCCCCGGGCCACGCGCCGCCGCGAGGGGTCCCTCGCGGCGGCGGTGCGCGAGTGGTGACGCGGACGTTCCCGGGCTCGTACCACCGGCGTGCCCCGCCGGCGCCCGGCGCTCGGCGCGCATCTCGTCGCGGGCGGCGGCGACGCGGGGTGGCGCGCCGCGTGACGGCCACCCGGCGCCGTGGGTACAGCGCGCTGCTCGACGGAGGCGCCGCTCGTACGGTCCGGGTGCCGGCTCCGCGGCGTGACCGAGCGGGCGGGCATCGGGCCGGGGCCGGCGGTGGCCGACCGGGAGGTCTCCGGGGGCGTCAGGCGTCGGGCGCCGCCGCGCCGCGGGGCCGGCGCTGCCACCAGTGGTGGCGCCGCGGGTGCACGGCGCGGCCCAGCCGGCGGCCGACGAGGAGATAACCCAGCACGGCACCCGTGGTGTTCAGGATGACGTCGTCGACGTCGAACGCACGACCGGTGACCAACGCGCCCTGGACGAGTTCCACGAGCGCCATGACCAGGGCCGTCGCCAGCAGCACCCGTACGAGGCCGCGGGCCTTGGGCACCAGGACCGGGAGCAGCACGCCGAACGGGACGCCCAGCAGGACGTTGCCGCCGAGCTGCTTGACGGTGTCGCGGAAGGCCGGCTGGGACAGGTAGTCCCGGATGGACGCACCCGGCCGGACGTTGCTGTGGGTGAGCGGTTCCGAAGCGGCCGACGGCTCGAGGGTGAGCCGGGCGAGGACCACGCTGAAGGCGACGGTCGCCACGAACGCCGCCACCACTGCCAGTGCCCGCAGAACCGGTGCCATCGGTTCCGCTGCCGGTGCCGGCCGGGCACCGGCCTCCTTCGCCGCCGTGTCGTTGCCGCCGCTGCGCCTCATGGTCGCCTCTCCCCAGCCGTGTGGGCCCGTCAGTGCCCGCACCGGTTACCCGCGCCCCGTGGGCTTCATGCGCCCTGCCGCAGGCCCTGCGGGGGCCCGCGCCCGCCCTCCCCGTGCTCCCTCCCGGACGGCCGGCTCAGGCCCGGCCCCATGGACAATGGGCTCATGAGGCTGGTACTGACCTCGGACACCCATCTCCCCAAGCGGGCCCGGGCACTGCCGGGTGAGCTACTCCGACGGATCGAGTGTGCCGACGTGGTGATCCATGCCGGCGACTGGGTGGACACCGCCACCCTGGATCTGCTGGAAGCCCGAGCGCGGCGGCTCGTCGCGGTGTACGGAAACAACGACGGTCCGGCGCTGCGGGGCCGGCTGCCGGAGGTCGCCCGCGCCGAACTGGGCGGTCTGCGTTTCGGCGTCGTGCACGAGACGGGCTCCGCGCAGGGCCGCGAGCGGCGTTGCGCGGAGCGGTTCCCCGACCTGGACGTCCTGGTGTTCGGCCACAGCCACATTCCCTGGGACACCACCGCCGAGGGCGGGCTGCGGCTGCTGAATCCCGGCTCGCCCACGGACCGGCGGCGGCAGCCGTACTGCACGTACATGACCGCCGTGGCGGCGCGCGGGCAGCTGACCGAGGTCGGACTGCACCGGCTGCCGCCACGGCGGCCGTGAGGGCGTCCGTGCCGGGTCAGGCGCGGTGGAGCAGGGCTTTCATGGTGTCGAGCAGGGCCGTCTCCGGGTCGCGGACCGCACCGGGCGCGCGCCAGGCGACGAAGCCGTCGGGGCGCACCACAACGGCGCCCTCGTCCGTCGTGCCGTGCAGCTCGGCCCAGTCACCCGATTCGGGCACGAGCTCCGCGTGCGGCTCGGCGCCGATCCGATAGGCATCCAGAGTGATGGACAGCTTCTCGGCCACCTTGGCGGCCGCCGTGTGCCACGGAGTGCCGCCGGAGCCGGTGAGCAGCACGAAGTTGCGTTCGTACAGGTCCAGCGTGGAGATCGTCCGCTTGCTGTCCTGCGGGTGGAGCCACATGTGCGGGGCGCGGGTGCCGGGGTCCCCGGAGAGGTCCATCCGATCGGGTACGACCGCCATGTCCGGATCGGCTCCGACGACGGCGCCGCGCGGATAGCGGTAGCCCATGGCGACGGTCAGCATGCCGCGCTGGCGGCCGCCGACCATCTCCGGTCCCGGGGTGTAGCCCGGATGGCTGTGCTCCGCCGACCGAGCCGAGGCGCGCTCGCTGGTGGCCTCCGCCACCGGCCGGCGCTCGGCCTCGTAGCTGGACAGCAGGCCGGGGCCCGCGGACCCGTCGAGGACGTGTGCGAGCTTCCAGGCGAGGTTGTGGGCGTCCTGGATGCCGGTGTTGGAGCCGAAAGCGCCGGTGGGCGACATCTCGTGCGCGGAGTCCCCGGCGAGGAAGACCCGGCCCTGGCCGTACCGTTCCGCGACCCGCTCGGCGGCGTGCCAGGGAGCCTTTCCGGTGATCTCCACGTCGATGTCCGGGGCGCCGACGGCCCGGCGGATGTGGGCGGCGCAGCGCTCGTCGGTGAAGTCCTCCAGCGTCTCGCCGGTGTCCGGCTGCCAGGGGGCGTGGAACACCCAGTTCTCGGTGTTGTCCACGGGGAGCAGTGCGCCGTCCGCGCCCTCGGCGGTGAGGTAGCAGACGATGAAGCGCCGGTCGCCGACGATGTCCGCGAGCCCGCGTGAGCGGAAGGTGACGCTGACGTTGTGGAACAGGTCCCCGTGGCCCGTCTGGCCGATGCCGAGGTGCCGGCGGATCGGGCTGCGGGGTCCGTCGGCCGCGATGAGGAAGTCGGCTCGCACGGTCCTGCGCCGTCCCGACCCGCGCTCCTGCACGACGGCGGTGACGCCCTCCGCGTCCTGCTCGAACGAGACCATCTCGGTGGAGTAGCGCAGGTCGCCGCCGAGCTTGCGCGCGCAGTCCAGCAGCACGGGCTCGAGGTCGTTCTGACTGCACACGCACCACCCGGACGGGCTGAAGCGGGCGATCCCGCCCCCTGGGTCGATGTCCTTGAGCAGCCACTCCCCCGCGTCGCCGTGGAGCGAAGGGGTCTGGAAGATGCCGTGGTTGCCGGCGAGGAGGGACGCGGCCTCGTGGATCAGCGGCTCGGCCCCCGCCACCCGGAACAGCTCCATGGTCCGGACGTTGTTGCCCCGGCCGCGCGGATGCCTCGACGTGCCAGCGTGTCTCTCCACCAGCATGTGCCCGACGCCGAGCCTGCCGAGGAACAGCGATGAGGACAGCCCCACCAGGGAGCCGCCCACGATGAGTACCGGTACGCGCTCGTCGATGTGTTCTTCCATCAGTAGCTCCAGCTCCAGCCGCCGGTAGGGGGAATGGAGTTTCCATGCCCTGGCGGGAGGGGCGCGATCGCCCGGTTCACCCACCTGGTTCACACATCTCGCGCCACCCGTGGTACCGGCACAGGATCGAAGCCTGAAACCCCGAGCCGGCTTCGTGCACCGCACGCGGCGGCCCCACCGTCTCGAAGGAGATGCGTGCATCATGACAACGCTTTCCGAACGTATATCTCAGTCGGCCTTTGACGGCTCCAGGCTGCGTGTCGTACTGCTGCTGGACCTTCACGACGGCGCTCAGCAGAACTTCCTGAAGGCGTACGAGCACATGCGCAACCAGGTCGCGTCGGTGCCGGGACACATCAGCGACCAGCTGTGCCAGTCGATCGAGAATCCCTCGCAGTGGCTGATCACCAGCGAGTGGGAGAGCGCTCCGCCCTTCCTCGCCTGGGTGAACAGCGAGGAGCACGTCGAGACCGTGCGGCCGCTCCACAACTGCGTCCGGGACACCCGGTCCCTGCGCTTCAGTGTGCTGCGCGAGACGGGCAAGCTGCACACCTCCCCGGCCGCCGACGCGGTTCAGGGCGGACTGCAGCCGTTCCCCCGTGTGGGTGACAACGTGGTGCGCCACGCCCTCACCTTCACCGTGAAGCCGGGCGCCGAGGCGCTCGTGGCCGACATCCTCGCGGGCTACCAGTCGCCGCAGTCGAAGGTCGACGAGCACACCCGGCTGCGCCGGACCTCGCTGTTCATGCACGGCAACCGGGTCGTGCGGGCCGTCGAGGTGGAGGGCGACCTGATGGCGGCGCTGCGTCACGTGGCCCGGCAGCCCGAGGTACGGGCCGTCGAGGAGGCCATCAACCCCTATCTGGAGCAGGACCGGGACCTCAACGACCCGGACTCCGCACGGGTGTTCTTCACCCGGGCCGCGCTCCCCGCGGTGCACCACCTGGCCTCCGCGGGCTCCGACGACGAGGCCGTCAAGCGGCACGCGCTGTACTACCCGGCCAAGCCCGGTTGCGGCATGGCGCTGGCGCGGCTGCTCGCCGGACAGGACGAGGCGGCGGCGGGCGACCCGTCGACCCCGATCGACAGCAGCACGATCTTCCAGCGGGACGACATCGTCGTACGCCTGGTCGACGTGCGCGGTTCGGGTGACGCGGCGCCGCTGCAGGTGATCGGGGCGCACGGCCCGCGCAAGGCGGCCATGCTGTCCCGCCTGCTGGACAGCGAGGCGCTGGGCATCGACGCCCCGGCCACGGAGGAGGACATGTCCAAGCTCCTGTCGTCCGCCGACATGCGTCCGATCACCGACCGCCACGCCCCCTGACCCGTGCGACCGGCCGCCCAGGCACCCGCACACCCCGATCCGCCGGCGCCCCATCGCGCGGCCACGTGGAGGAACCCGTCATGACCACACCCCATCGCATCGTCGATCTCAGCGAGACCCAGCACAACACCAAACGCGGCGGCGATCTGCGCGCCATGCTCACGCCCACCGCGGTGGGCGCCACGAGCGGCTTCATGGGCCTGGCGACCGTCGAGCCCGGCGACCGCATCGGCGAGCACTACCACCCCTACTCCGAGGAGTTCGTGTACGTCGTGTGCGGCGAGATGGAAGTCGACCTCGACGACGAGACGCTGTCGATCCGGCCGGACCAGGGGCTGTTCATCCCGCCTTACGTGCGGCACCGGTTCCGCAACGTCGGAAGCACCCAGGCCCGGATGGTCTTCCACCTCGGCCCGCTGGCCCCGCGGCCGGAGCTGGGCCACGTCGACACCGAGGAGACGCCGGGCGCGGAGGCCGCGGCGGCCCACCGGCCGCCGGAACGCACCGGGACGGCTTCATGACCCGGCGCGTGGCGGTCACCGGTGTCGGCATAGTCGCGCCGGGGGGTGTCGGGATACCCGCGTTCTGGGACCTCCTGGCCAACGGCCGTACGGCGACGCGCGGCATCACCCTCTTCGACCCGACCGGCTTCCGCTCGCGGATCGCCGCCGAGTGCGACTTCGACCCGAAGGAGCACGGGTTGGGCCCGGAGGAGGTGCAACGCGCGGACAGGTACGTGCAGTTCGCCATGGTGGCCGCCCGGGAGGCGCTCCGGGACGCCGGGCTCGACCCGGAGAGGGAGGACCCCTGGCGGATCGGGGTGTCCCTCGGCACCGCCGTGGGCGGCACCACCCGTCTGGAGCACGACTACGTCAAGGTCAGCAGTTCGGGCCGGCGCTGGGACGTGGATCCCAGCGAGGCGGAGCCGCATCTGCACCGGGCGTTCTCGCCCAGCGCCCTCGCCTCCGAGGTCGCCGAGCAGACGGGCGCCCACGGTCCGGTCCAGACCGTGTCCACGGGCTGCACCTCCGGCCTGGACGCGATCGGGTACGCCTTCCACGCGATAGAGGAGGGCAGGGTCGACGTCTGCGTCGCCGGCGCGTCCGACTCGCCCATCTCCCCCATCACCGTGGCGTGCTTCGACGCGATCAAGGCCACGTCGCCCAACAACGACGATCCGGCCCATGCCTCCCGCCCGTTCGACGCCCGCCGTGACGGGTTCGTCATGGGCGAGGGCGGAGCCGTGCTCGTCCTGGAGGAACTCGAACACGCGCGTGCCCGCGGTGCCACGGTGTACTGCGAGATCGGCGGCTACGCCACGTTCGGCAACGCGTACCACATGACGGGTCTCACCCGTGAGGGCCTGGAGATGGCGCGTGCCATCGACAGCGCCCTGGACCACGCCCGGATCGACGGGTCGGACATCGACTACGTCAACGCGCACGGTTCGGGTACGCAGCAGAACGACCGGCACGAGACGGCCGCGGTGAAGCAGTCGCTCGGTTCACACGCGTACAAGGTCCCGATGAGTTCGATCAAGTCCATGGTGGGTCACTCGCTCGGGGCGATCGGGGCGATCGAGGTCGTCGCCTGTGTGCTGGCACTGGCCAACCAGGTGGTGCCGCCGACGGCGAACTACGAGACCCCCGACCCCGAGTGCGATCTCGACTATGTGCCGCGCACGGCGCGCGCCCTCAAGCTGCGCAACGTGCTCTCGGTCGGCAGCGGATTCGGCGGGTTCCAGTCCGCCGTGGTCCTGACCCGGCCAGGAGGGAGGACACCATGAGTCCTCGGCAGGACCGGCGACCGGTCGTCACCGGAATCGGTGTCGTCGCCCCCAACGGGGTCGGTACCGATGCCTTCTGGAAGTCCACACGGGAGGGCATCAGCGTCCTCGACCACATCACACGTGAAGGCTGCGACCACATGCCGGTCCGGGTCGCGGGAGAGGTCCGCGGCTTCGACCCCGAATCCCTGGTCGAGGAGCGCTACCTCGTCCAGACCGACCGGTTCACGCACTTCGCGATGGCCGCCGCCGACATGGCGCTGGCCGACGCGCGGATAACGTCGGGCGACTACAGCGAGTCTCCGTTCGCGGTGGGCGTGGTCACCGCGGCCGGCTCAGGCGGCGGCGAGTTCGGCCAGCGGGAGCTGCAGCGGCTGTGGGGACAGGGCTCGCGCTATGTGGGCCCGTACCAGTCCATCGCCTGGTTCTACGCGGCGAGCACCGGTCAGATCTCCATCCGCGGCGGGTTCAAGGGCCCCTGCGGTGTGGTGGCCAGTGACGAGGCGGGCGGTCTCGACGCCCTCGCACACGCGGCCCGGGCCATCGGCCGGGGCACCGACGCGGTCGTCATCGGGGCGGCGGAGGCGCCGCTCGCGCCGTACTCGCTGGTCTGCCAGCTCGGATACCGGGAACTCAGCACTGTCGAGGACCCGGAACGGGCCTACCGGCCCTTCACCTCGGCCGCGAGCGGCTTCGTGCCCGCTGAGGGCGGCGCCATGCTCGTCGTCGAGGAGGAGTCGGCCGCCCGCCGGCGGGGCGCCACGGTCCGCGCCGTCGTCGCGGGTCATGCGGCGACGTTCACCGGGGCCTCCCGGTGGGAGGAGTCGCGCGAGGGGCTGGCCCAGGCGATCCGGGGAGCCCTGGCGGAGGCCAGGTGCGCGCCCGAGGAGATCGACGTCGTCTTCGCGGACGCGCTCGGCATCCCGGACGCGGACCGCGCCGAGGCCCTGGCGCTCGCCGACGCGCTGGGGACCCACGGCCGGCGGGTGCCGGTGACGGCGCCCAAGGCCGGTACGGGGCGGGCGTACTGCGGAGCGCCCGTGCTGGACACGGCCGCCGCCGTGCTCGCCCTGCAGGACGGTGTCGTCCCGCCCACGCCCAACGTCTTCGACGTGTGCCACGAGCTCGAGGTGGTCACCGGCAGGCCCCGCCCTGCCGAGCTGCGCACCGCCCTGGTGCTGAGCCGAGGGCTCATGGGCTCGAACGCGGCGCTCGTGCTGCGGCACGGCGCCAACACCCGGTGAAGAACCGTGAGAAGGAGGACCTCATGACCATGCAGATCTCCAAGCTGACCATCGAAGAGCTGGCCGCCCTGATGAAGAAGGGCGCCGGCATCACCGTCGACCCCGCGGAGATGGGCGGCCGGCCCGAGGCGCGGTTCGACGAGTACGGCCTCGACTCCCTCGGTCTCCTCGGCATCGTCGGGGAGCTCGAGAACCGCTACGGCCGCGCGCTCCCTCAGGACGCGGACCGCTGCAAGACCCCGCGCGAATTCCTCGACCTCGTCAACAACTCCCTCATGGCAGGAGCCTGAAGTGTCCGGGCACACCGAGAACAAGATCGTCATCAACGCTCCCATGGACCTCGTCTGGGACGTCACCAACGACATCGAGAACTGGCCCCAGCTGTTCAGCGAGTACGCCTCCGTCGAGATCCTGGAGCGCGAGGGAAACCGGACGAAGTTCCGGCTGACCATGCACCCGGACGAGAACGGCACGGTGTGGAGCTGGGTGTCGGAGCGCGTCGTCGACCCGGGTGCGAGGACCGTCCGCGCCCGCCGGGTCGAGACGGGGCCCTTCCAGCACATGGACATCCACTGGAAGTACGACCGGACGCCCGACGGCGTCCTCATGCACTGGACCCAGGACTTCGCGATGAAGCCGGACGCCCCGGTCGACGACGACTGGATGACCGACAACATCAACAAGAACTCCAAGGTCCAGATGGCCCTCATCAAGGAGAAGATCGAGCAGCGCGCCAGGGAACGCGGCACGCCGGTCTCGGTCCACTCCGACTGACCGTCCAGCGAAGGGACCCCTCTCGATGCACCACGCCCTCATCGTCGCCCGTATGGCTCCGGACTCGGCCCAGGACATCGCCAAGGTGTTCGAGGCCTCGGACCGGGGCGAACTGCCCGACCTGGTCGGGGTGACCCGGCGCAGCCTCTTCCAGTTCGGCGATGTCTACCTCCATCTGATCGAAGCCGACCGGCCGCCGGGGCCGGCGGTGGCCAAGGTTGCGGGCCACCCCGAGTTCCGTGACATCAGCGACAAGCTCTCCGCCTACGTCAGCGCGTACGACCCGGAGACGTGGCGGAGCCCGAAGGACGCCATGGCCCACGAGTTCTACCGCTGGGAGCGAGCGGCGAAGGGATGAACACGACGAGTCGCCGGCTCCGCGTGCGGACGCGGAGCCGGCGAGGGGGAGGGAGCCCGGCGGTCAGCCGCCGGGTGTGACGCTGTCGAAGGCGTGCAGGTACGCGTTGACCGGACGGACGTCGCCGACGACGAGTCCGGCGTCCGCCATCCTGGTGGTCATGCTCTGCCGGGTGTGCTTCGCACCGCCCACGTTGAGGAGCAGCAGCAGGTCCATCGAGGTGGTGAACTTCATCGACGGGGTGTCGTCGACGAGGTTCTCGATGATTACCACCCTGGCCCCCGGGCGGGCGACCGAGACGACGTTGCGAAGGGTTCTGCGGGTGCTGTCGTCGTCCCATTCCAGGATGTTCTTGATGATGTAGACGTCGGCCTCGACCGGGATGGCCTCCCGGCAGTCGCCGGGGACGATGGTGACCCGTTCGGCGAGGGACCCGCCGTCCCGCAGCCGGGGATCGGCGTTGGCCACGACACGGGGCAGGTCCAGCAGCGTGCCCCTGAGGCCGGGGTTCTTCTCCAGCAGGCTCGCCAGGACGTGGCCCTGACCGCCGCCGATGTCCGCGACGGTGGCCGCTCCCGTGAGGTCGAGCAGTTCCGCCACGTCCAGCGCGGACTGCATGCTGGAGGTGGTCATGGCCTGGTTGAAGACGTGCGCGGACTCGTGCGCGTCCTCGTGGAGGTGGTCGAAGAAGCCCTTGCCGTACAGGCCCTCGAAGACGCTCCGGCCCGTCCGTACCGCCTCGTCCAGGCGCGGCCAGGCGTCCCAGGTCCACGGCTCGGTGCACCACAGGGAGATGTACTTCAGGCTGTGCGGGTCGTCCTCCCGCAGCAGCCGTGACATCTCGGTGTGGGCGAACCTGCCGTCCGCCTGCTCGGTGAAGATGCCGTAGCAGGTCAGCGCGCGCAGCATCCGCCGGAGCGCCCGGGGGTCGGCCTCGACGGCCGCCGCCAGGTCCTCGGCGGAGGCCGGTGTCTCGCCCAGCGCGTCCGCGACGCCGAGCCGCGCGGCAGCCCGGACGGAGCCGGCCAGGGCCGCGCCGAAGACGAGCTCCCTCAACCGCATGGACGGCGGAGTGGCGGTGCGGACGGCGGTGTCCGCGGTGTCCGCGGCCGCACCGGTCGTGCCGGTCGTCATGCGCACTTCCCCGCCTTCTCGGACAGGCGGCAGTAGTTGCCGGAGAAGGTGTTGCCGGTGCCGGTGTCCCGGTTGGCCAGGTCCGCCGGACGGTTGGCCACCAGCATGTTGGCCTTGATGACGTTGCCGCTGTTGGGGGCGCCCACGATGCTCTTGAAGAGCACGATCCCGCCGGAGAACGGGGAGGTGCCGACGTTGCTCCAGACCGCGTTGGACGCGACGGTGGCGCCCTCGACGCCGGTGAGGACGATGCCGGCGCCCTGGATCCTCGGGAGCCGTGCGGTCTTGGCGCAGGACTTGTTGTTGTGGTGCACGCGGTTGCCGCGCACGGTCAGGTCGCCCGTCCGGGGGACGCCCTCGTCGCCCACGATGAACATGCCCGCGCAGTTGCCGGTGACGACGTTGTTGTTCACGTAGAGGTTCCGCAGGCGCCGGACGGTGACGCCGATGCGGTTGCCGGCCAGCAGGTTGTCCATGACCACGGTGCGCCTGGTGTTGACGGCGCCGGCCTCGGTGTCGATGGTGTTCGACACGAAGATGCCCGACTCCGCGTTGTCGCGGGCCGCGTTGCCGCGGATCTCGGACCGCAGGGAGCGTTCCTGGGCGATGCCCCAGTTGCCGTTCCCCACTGCGGTGACGCCGCGGATGCTCAGCTTGTTGGTGCGCGAGGCCCAGATGCCGTTCTTCTTGAACTGCGACACCGTCAGCGAGTGGACCTGGACGTTCGTGGCGGGCTTGGCGTCGGTGCCGATGACGCAGATGCCGTTGCCGCCCAGCCCGCAGACGTGCGTCGCCTTGGCCGTGGAGGGCATGAGGACGGTCCGCTCACCCGCGCCGCGCAGCGTCAGGTCGGACTTCCTGATGATGACGCTCTCCCGGTAGACACCGGGGGCGATGTCGATGGTGTCGCCGGGTCGCGCCCGGTCGACCGCGAGCTGGATCGACTCGCCGGGGACCACGTCGTAGGTGGTGCGGGCGCCTGCCGGTGCCGCCGCGCCCAGCCCCGAGGTCACCATCAGAGCGACACAGCCGAGGTACATGAACTGTCGTTTCGTCATGAGCTCAAATTAGGTGTCGAATAGGACAAGTCGCCACATAACTCACCCATCAGAAGCGTGTCGTGGAGGTCTCCCGGGTGGACCCGTCAGCAGGGGCCGTCACCCTCCAGCCGGCGCAGCCGCTCGGCGTCACCCGTCCGGGGGCAGGTGCCGCACGCCTCGGCCGGGCGGAGGGTGTAGTAGAGGCAGCAGCCCGCGCGGGTGCGGGTCGGGTACGACCGGCCCGCGCGGCCGGTGAGCCTCCGGAAGTCGGCACCGCCGGGGAACGGGGCGACGGGCTCCGGCAGCAGTTCGGTCGCGGCCCGCACACCGCGCTCCTCCTCCCCCAGCATCCGGCCGAGGTACCAGACGCCGGACACCAGGTCGTCGCCCGCCATGCCCCACAGCGCGCGGGGCCCGCGGCGCACCCGCGGGGCGACCGCGGTCAGCAGCGGGCGCACATGGCCGGCGAAACCGGCGCGCAGCTCCGCGCGCAGGGCCTCCTCGTGCGGCAGCACCCTCGCACCCGGCAGCCCGGCGGCAGGATCCCCCGGGAGGCACGCGAAGCCCCCGGGAACGACGGAGAACGCCCCGGTGGAGAGGCTGACACGGACGCTCTCGGGCCGGATCCGCGGGACGCGGCGCTCCAGGCACCAGGGACCGCTCATCAGCAGACCGACGGACCAGAGGTAGTCGTGCAACGCGCGGGACGCCGCGACGTCGGGACGCGGAGCGCGGCCGTGGTCGCGCTCCGCCCTCAGGGTCTCGGCGGCGACCAGGGCGTCCAGGAACTCGGGGCGGCCCGCCAGCTCGGCGCCGTCGACCCAGCCCTGCGGGGTCCGCGAACCGGGCTCCGCGACGTCCGCCTCGAGCGCGGGGCAGAGCGCCACCAGCCTGCGGAACACCGAGCCGGCCAGGGCTGAGCAGCTCACGGCGGAGGCATGAGGGTACACCGGGGCCAGGGTCACGGACGCTCCTCGACACGGCGATCGACACGAATGAGGTAAGGCGAGCCTCACCTTAACTGCACAAGTGATCTCATGCGCCAACCGGGGCCGCGTCGAAGCGAATTGACAGACTTAGGTGTGCCTAACCTAGGCTCTCGCCCGTGATCCGGAACTGTCGGATCACCGGATCCGAGCGCGGAGTGGCCCCCTCATGCGGTTGTACCTGCTTGCCCTGAACCCGACCGACTCGGTCACCGAGGGATTCCTCCCGGCCGCCCGCCGGCTCGGCCTGGACGTCACACTGCTCACCGACCGGCCCGCCGCACACCGCGCCGTGCACCCGGACGTCGAGGTGCTGGAGTGCGACGTGCGCGACTTCCGGGCCGTGGTCTCCCGTGTCTCCTCCCACGGCACCCCTGAGGCGGTCTTCACCAACAGCGACCACCTGCAGACCCAGGCCGCGCTGGCCGCCGACTACTTCGGGCTGGCCGCGAAGGACTGGCGGGCGGCGCTGCGCACGAAGGACAAGGCCGAGATGCGCCGCAGGCTCGCCGCCTCGGGCGCCGACACCGTGCGGTTCGTGGAACTGGCCGCCGGGGAGGACCCCGCCGCCGTCGCCGCTGCCGTCCCTTACCCGTGCGTCGTCAAGCCGCGCGAGGGCGTGGCCAGCGAGGACGTGGTCATGGCCGGGGACCCGCCGGAACTGGTGCGGCGCTGCGAGGAGATCCGGGCACGGCGGCCGGGAGCCGCGCTGGTGGTCGAGGAGTACCTGCCCGGCGAGCTGTTCACCCTGGAGACCCTCGGCGACGGGCGGGTACGCCATGTGCTGGGCGGGTTCCGCACCGAACTGTCCCCTCCCCCGTACTTCATCGAGGAGCGGCTGACCTACGTCCCCCGGCACCCGGGGGACATCGAGACGCAGGTGCTCGCCCAACTCGACGCGCTCGGAGTCGGGTTCGGCGCCTGCCACACGGAGTTCACGGTGCACGAAGGCCGCGCGCGGATCATCGAGGTCAACTACCGTGCCATCGGGGACCAGTGCGATCTGCTGCTCGCCGGGCTGCTGGACATACCGCTCTTCGAGCACGTCCTGCGCACCCATCTCGGCGAGCCGCTCCCGCCGGTGCTGGGCGCGCGGACCGACGGGGCGGCCAGGCTCGACTACCCGTGCGCCGACCGTGCCGGGACGCTGACGACGGCCCCCGGGGCGACCGAAGTGGAGGCGGACGGAGTGAAACTGACGTACCGGCCGCTGCGCGGCCTGGGCGAGCGCCACCCGGTGTACCGCACCAACCGGGACTTCCTCGGTGTGGTGCGGGCCACCGGAACCGACCGGTCGGCCGTGGACCGCGCCGTGACCGCGTTCCTGGACGCGCAGCGCTGGGAGATCGCACCTTGACGGTCTCCCCGGCGGGCGCCGCCGCCCGGGCCCGGACGGCCGGGCCGGCCACTGCCGGTGGCGAACTGCTGCTGCGGGTGCTGAGCGCCCTGCTGCGCGAGGACGTCGCGGGGCTGCGCAGCCGCGGCCGCCCCGTCGAGCACGTGGACGGGACCTGGCTGCGGCTGGAGACCCCGGGGCCCGACGCGCTGCTGCTGCCGGTGCGCGAGGACGGCTTCCAGTGCGTGTGGGCGGCCAGGGAACCGCTGCTGCTCCGGGAGTCCGACGGCGCCGGGCTGACGGACACCGACACGGTCCTGGCCGAACTCCGTTCCCTCGCCGCGCCGGTGGACCGGGGCGGCTTCGAGGCGTTCGCCGAGGAGTGCCGCCAGACCCTCGCCACCGTGCGGCTGCACGAGGCCACGGAGGAGGAGGTGCTGCGGACGCTCGCGGAGCGCCACGGCGACGATCCCGCCGACTGGACCGGGCTGTCGGGCGGCCTCGCCCTGGACGCCCTCGCCGCCCGGCTCGACCACCCCGTGTACCCCACCGCCCGCGGCAGGTCCGGCCTGGCCGACGCGGCGCTGCGGGCGTACGCGCCGGAGTTCCACCCCCGGTTCGCGCTGCGCTGGCTCGCCGTGCCGCGCGACGCCGTGACCGCCGTCGGCCCGCTCCCCTGCCCGGCGCCCTCGGCCCTCGGGCTGTCCGGCCTCGACGGCAGCCATGTCGCGCTGCCCGTGCATCCGCTCACGGCAGCTGGCCCACTCGGCGAGGCGGTGCGCGCGGCGGGGCTCCGGGGCCGGGCGGTCCCGGCGCCGCGGGCCCGTCTGGACGTCGTACCCACCCTGTCCATGCGGACGGTCGCCCTCGTGGAACGGCCCGGGGTCCACCTGAAACTGCCGCTCGCCACCTCCACACTGGGCCGGCTCAACCGGCGCACCATCAAGCCCGGAACCCTGAGCGACGGTGCCGCCGTCCAGCGTCTGCTCCAGGCCGTGACCGCCCGCGAACCACGGTTCAGGGACACCGTCCTGCTCGCGGACGAGACCCGTTACGCGCACGCCGGGCACGAACTGCTCGCCGTGCTGCTGCGCCGCCAGCCCGCGGGGCTCGACCGCTGCGTCGTCGTGCCGATGGCGGCCCTGCTCGCCCGGGCACCCGGAGGGCGGCTGGTCGTCGACCATCTGGCCGACCGCTTCCACGGCGGCGACTCCCTCGCGCTGCTGGACGCCGTTCTCACGCTGCTGCTGGACTTCCAGACCACGCTCTTCGGGTACGGGATCGCCCTCGAGTCGCACCAGCAGAACGTGTCCCTGGTGCTGGACGGGACCGGCCGCGGACCCCGCTTGCGGCTGCTCCTCAAGGACAACGACGGCCCCCGGGTCCACGGCGGCCGGCTGCGGGCGGCGCTCGGCGCGGACGCGCCCGGGCCGGGGGACTTCGACGACCGCCGCATACTCACCGACGGCGACGGTCCGCTCGCCGACCTCTTCACCACCGTCACCGTCCATCTGTGCGCAGGGGCCTACGCCTTCGGCCTCGCCCGCCACGGACGCGCCCCGCTGGACCGGCTGCTGCGGCTCGTCCGCGATCGGCTGGCCGAGGCGGTCGCACGGCTCGGGACCGGACCGGGCGACCCGGGGGCCGTGCTGCGGGCGCGGGTGCTCGACGCGCCCGAACTGCCCGTGAAGGCGATGGTGACCGCGGGAACCCTGCTGGCCAAGGAACGTTCGGGAGCGTCCGACATCAACAAGCACTACACCACCGGCCCCAACTACCTGCTGCGGGGAGCGTGAACCGGGATGACCTCCACACATCCTTCCGCGCACCGCTCCGCGACGGCGCCCCCGGCCCCGCCCCCGGCCGACGAGGCGGTCACCCACACCCTCCTCAACTGCCTCCTGCGTGAACTGTGCGGACCCGAGCACCAGACCGCGGTCATCGACGGGCACCTTCTGCTGCGGCTGCCCCGCCGAGGGGTGCTGCTGCGCGTCGAGCTGCGCCGTACGTCGCTGCTCGGCGCCCACCGGTTCGCCGGACCCGTCACCGAGGAGACCTCGGTCGGCTGGTCGCCCGTCGGCTGGCGGCGGCTGGCCGAGCACGTCCACGCGGAGCTGACGCTGCGCACGGGCGTGCGCAACGAGGAGTTCCTGGAGCAGGTGGCCTCCAGCCACCGGGGCGTCGCCTCCGCTCTCGCCGTGCGCCGCACGGCCGCCGGGCCGCGTGCCGGGTCCGCCGGATACCTCGCCTCGGAGCAGTCCCTCGCCCTCGGACACCGCTTCCACCCGACGCCCAAGGCCCTCGGCGGGGACCCCACGGCCTGGGCGGCGTACGCGCCCGAGGCCGGAGCGTCGTTCCCGCTGCGGCTGCTCGCGGTCCGCGAGGACCTGGTCGCCGGGGAGTCGGCGGAGCCGGGCGCCGAGGTGGCGCTGGACCGGCTGGGACGTGCCCCGGACGGCTACCGGCTGCTGCCCGCGCACCCGTGGCAGTACGCACTGCTGCGCGGCGACTCCCGGCTGCGTACCGCCCTCGCCCGCGGTGAGGTGCTCGACCTCGGCCCCGGCGCCGCGCCGTTCGCGGCCACGGCCTCCGTCCGCACCCTGTTCGACGGCAACGGTTTCCTGAAGTTCAGTCTCAACGTCCGCATCACCAACTGCGTGCGGAAGAACGCGGGATACGAGCTGGCCGGCGCGGTGGCGCTGACCCGGCTGCTGGAGCCGGTCCTCGCCGAACTGGCGGCCCGCTTCCCCGGCAGCGACATGCTGCGCGAACCCGCGTACCGGAGCCTCGCCCTGCCCGGGCCGGACGGAGTGCCGGTCCGCGGACTCCTGGAGGGCTTCGGCGTGATCGTCCGCGAAGGGCTCGACCGGAGGCTGCGGCCCGGGCTCACCCCGCTGCTCGCCGCGGCGGTCGCCGACGAGTACGCGACCGGGCCCGCCCACATCTCCCGGCTCCTGGCGGACACGGACCCGCGCACGGCGCTGTCCTGGTGGCGCGCGTACCTCGGGCTGCTGGTGCCGCCGGTGCTCGCCGCGTACTTCGACCACGGCCTCGTCCTGGAGCCGCATCTGCAGAACGTCCTGGTGTGCGTGGACGACGGGGGCCGCCCCCGGCAGGTGCTGTTCCGTGACCTGGAGGGCACCAAGCTCCTCGCGGACCGGCACTCGGCCGTGCTCGCCGCGCTGCCCGCGGACGTGGCGGGGCCCATGACGTACGACGCCGGGCGCGGCTGGGACCGGGTGGTCTACTGCCTTCTGGTGAACCACGTGTCCGAGATGCTCGCCGCCCTCGCCGATCTGCATCCGGGCGCGGAGGCCGCGCTGTGGGCCGAGGTTCGGGACACGCTGCGCCGCCACACCGCCGAGCACGGGCGGCAGCCGCGGCTCGACGCGCTGCTGTCGGGCGCGCCGCTGCCCGCGAAGGCCAACCTGCTCACCCGCTGGGCGCGTACGGCCGACCGTGACGCCGGTTATGTGCGGCTGCCCTCCCCGCTCGCCGAGGACGTGCTGTCCGGAGCGGCCCACACCGACAACATCCGGAGCGCACGATGACGGACTCCCCGACGGCCGTCGCGGCACCCGTCGCGGTCTCCTCCGCGGTCACCGCACCGGTGCGCGAGCGGGCCCTCTCCCTCCCGGCCGACCAACTCCCCGCCTATCTCTACGACCTCGGCGCGCTGCGGCAGCACGCCGCGGCGGTACGGGAGGCCCTCCCGGAACGGGTCGAGCTGTACTACGCCGCCAAGGCCAATCCCGAACCGGAGGTCCTGACGGCCCTCTCGCCGTACGTGGACGGCTTCGAGGTGTCCTCCGGGGGCGAACTGGCCCATACGGCCGAGGCCGTACCGGACCGTCCGCTGGCGTTCGGCGGTCCCGGGAAGACGCCGGCCGAGACGGCGGCTGCACTGGCGGCCGGCGTGGCGCGGTTCCACGTCGAGAGCACCCATGAGCTGCGGATGCTGGCGGCCCTGGCCGCCGAGCGTCCGGCCCCAGCCCCACCGGTCGCGGTTCTGCTGCGCTTCAATCTGCCGCTGTCCGACGGGGCGTTGAGGGCGAGTGCGCTGTCCATGGGCGGGCGGCCGACACCGTTCGGTCTGGACCCGTCCGAGGCCGGCGACGTGATGCGGTTCCTCACCGGCGGATCCCGCCACCCGCTGCGGTTGCGCGGGGTCCACGCCCATCTGGCGAGCGGTCTCGGGGCGGCGGCTCAGCTCGCCGTCGCCGAGTCCGTGGTGTCATGGGCCGTAGGGCTCTTCGCGCACCACGGCGTACCGCTCCACGAGGTGAACGTCGGGGGCGGCATGACCGTGGACTACGCGGATCCGGGCACCCGGTTCGACTGGGCCGGCTACGGGGCCGGACTGGCACGCCTCACCGAGGACCACCCGGACCTCCGGCTGCGCATCGAACCGGGGCGCGCGCTGACCGCCTACTGCGGCTGGTACGCCACCGAGGTGCTGGACGTGAAACGCAGCCACGGCGAGGACTTCGCCGTGGTACGGGGCGGAACGCACCATCTTCGCACCCCGGCGACGAAGGGCCACGACCAGCCCTGTGCCGTGCTGCCCGTGACCGGCTGGCCCCACCCGTGGCCGCGTCCCGCGGCCCGGGGCGACAGGGTGACCGTGGCGGGGCAACTGTGCACACCGAAGGACGTACTCGCCCGCGGGGTGCCGGCGCCGGGGCTGCGGGCCGGGGACCGGCTCGTGTTCGCGCTCGCGGGCGCGTACGCCTGGAACATCTCGCACCACGACTTCCTCATGCACCCGCGGCCCGGCTTCCACTTCCTCGACGGGTGAGGGCGGTTCCTCGACGGGGGAGGGCGGCCCACGGACACCACGCGGCCCGGGCGGCCGTGCCGCGCGAGACGCCCGGGCCCGCGGGCCGCCCTGAGATCGTCCACCCCGGGCTCCGGTCCCGGCGGTCGCCCAGCGAAGTCCCCGGCGCAGGGGCCGGGCCCGCGCGCCGAAGGCGGGCTCGCGGCGTCCCCCGCGCGGGACGTCTCGGGCTGCCGGCGTCGTACCGGGCGCACCGGGCCCGACGACGCAGCGGGTGCGCGTGCCGGGCGTCGCGGACCGGCGGCACTTCGCGCACCGGGCCACGGGACAGTCCTCAGGGACGCGGAGGTCCCGGCGGGGTGCAGATCGCAGCCGCGCGAGGGGCGGCGCGGATGATCGCGCCGACCAGGTCGGCACCGGGCTCCGGGAAGGAATCCTCGGTGGCCGGACCCGGGCACTCCGCGGCGGGTCGCGCGGTGCGGCGGGCGGGGAACCGCCCGGGGTGTCCGCCGGTCACGGCCGGCTCGGCGTGTCCGCCGGTCACGGCCGGCTCGGCAGTCGGCTTCCGCGACGGCAGGCGCGGGCCGCCGCCAGGAGTTCCCGGATCCGGTCGCCCGCGTGCCCCGGGTCGTGCACGGGCCCGGGGAAGGACAGGAGGACGTCCCGGTGGCTGTACGGATGTTCGAGACGGAGGGTGATCCCCCGCCGGTCCATCGCCAGCGGCCACACCCGGACCACGCCCTGGAGCAGCCGGGGGTCCACCAGCCGGGTGAGCAGGGCCACCACGTCGGCGTGGTCGTCGACGAGGTGGGTGAGCATGGCGGCCTCATGGAGGGCGAGCACGTCCGGCCGGGCCAGGGCCAGTTCGTCGAGGGCGACGGTGACCGGCCCGGCGGGGGTCTCCAGAGCGACGTGCGCAGTGACCACCCGGAATGTGGCGGTGCCCGACTCCTCGCATTCCGGCGCGGCCGGGGCCAGCCGGCCGGCGACGGTGACGCGGGATCGCACCCGGTCGCGGACCGCGACCGGCGCGACATCGGTGAACTTGAGCACGACGGCGAGCGTGCCGCGTGGTGCGAGAGCGACCTCACCGGCCAGTCGGCAGTCGGCCGGCACCCTCAGCAGCAGCCGGCCGTCGCCGCCGACGCTGTGCAGACCGCCGCCGACCAGGTCGCAGGTGTGCCCGTCGGTGACCACCGTGAACGATTCGGCGGCAGCCAGCACAGTGCGCACCCGCTCGGCGGCGCTCGCCTCCTCGCCCGCGCAGACGTCATCAGCAGTCATTCCGCACCCCTCGAATAGTTAGGTTAGGCACACCTAACCTAGCGCAGAATCAGGTGCGGGCGCACCACGCCCCGGGGCCTGGCACCGGCTCCTCCGCCGTACCCGCCCGCGCGCGACGACCCGCCGCCCCGCGCGACGGTCGCGACGGGGGCCCGCGGTGAGCCCGGTGCACCGCCCTTGCGGCCGGGGGCGGACGGGCTCGATGTCCCGCGGGCTCAGGGCGCCGGAAGAGCATGAAGCGCCATCGCCGCAGCGGGATGGGCACGGACGGGTACCGCGCCGCGCGGGCCCGGGTCCGTCGTCTCCCACACGACGTCGCAACCCAGCAGCTCCGCCACCGCGCCGCAGGTGGCGGGGTGAGCGGCGAGCAGCGGGGCGCCGGGGCCGGCACCCTGCGGCCGGGCCGAACGGGCTGTCCGCTGGTCCGGCTCCACGCGCCACGGCGGCACCCATGGGTCGAGGTCGCCGAGCCGTCCGGGAATGAGCCGGCCGGCCTCACGGATCAGCAGCGGCGCCTGCTCCGCGCCGCCGGATCTCAGGGTGCCGATCAGGGTCGGCGGCCACGGCGGCAGCACCGGGGCCGGGAGGGGACGGACGACCACCCGGTGCGCACCCTGGGTGTCCGCGGACGCACAAGGGGTGTCCGACCCCCGGGCGTCGGACACCGCTCGCGGTGCAGAGCGGGCCAGGGCTCTCTAGCCTCGAAGCAGAAGCAGCACGAAGAACCGCACGACCCGGAAGGCGCTCCGGTACGCCCGCCCGTCCGATCCCGGAGGTGGCCCCACATGCCCGAGCTCTTCATCGGCGGCACCTGGACCGCCGCGGCCGGCGGACGGAAGCGGGAGATCCGCTGTCCGGCCGACGGCACACTGGTGGCGGTCGTCGACGAGGCGGGACCGGAGGACGTGTCCGCCGCCCTCGCCGCAGCCCGGGACGCCTTCGACAGCGGGCCCTGGCCCCGCACCCCGGCCGCCGAACGCGGCGAACTGCTGCTGCGCACCGCCGCCCTGCTGGAGCGCGACAAGGCCGAATTCGCCCGCGCCGAGTCGCTGGACACGGGCAAACGGCTGGTGGAGAGCGCGTACGACATGGACGACATCGCGGGGTGCTTCCGCTGGTTCGGCCGCCTCGTGGCGGCGGGCGGTCACGACCGCGTCGTCGACACCGGACAGCCGGACGTGGACAGCCGGGTCGTCCACGAGCCCGTCGGGGTCTGCTCGCTGATCACTCCGTGGAACTACCCGCTGCTCCAGACCGCGTGGAAGGTCGCCCCGGCCCTCGGTGCCGGCAACACCTTCGTCCTCAAGCCGAGCGAACTGACCCCGCACACCGCGGTGATGCTGATGCGGCTGCTCGCCGAGGCGGGGCTGCCCGACGGCGCCGCCAACCTGGTGCTGGGCACGGGCGGTGTCGTCGGGGCCCCGCTCACCGAGGACCCCAGGGTGGACATGGTGTCGTTCACGGGCGGCCTGGTCACCGGCCGTCGCATCATGGCGGCCGCCGCGCCGACGGTGAAGAAGGTGGCGCTCGAACTCGGCGGCAAGAATCCGAACGTGGTGTTCTCGGACGCGGAGTTCGAGGCGGCGGTGGACTACGCGGCGACTGCCGTCTTCCTGCACTCCGGCCAGGTCTGCTCGGCCGGGGCCCGACTGCTGGTGCAGGAGGATCTGCACGACGCGTTCGTCGCGGAGGTGGTCAAACAGGCGGAGTCCATCAGGCTCGGCGGGCCCTTCGACGACAACGCCCGCGCCGGCCCCCTGATCTCCGCCGGGCATCTGGAGAAGATCGAGGCGTATGTCGCGGCCGGTCTCGCCGAGGGCGCGGTCCTGCGCTGCGGCGGCTCCCGACCGGACGACCCGGAACTCGCCGACGGCTTCTACTACCTCCCGACAGTGCTGGACGAGTGCACCCCGGACATGACCGTGGTGCGCGACGAGTCCTTCGGCCCGGTGCTGACCGTGGAGCGGTTCCGCGACGAGGAGGAGGCGGTGGCGCTGGCCAACGACACGGTCTACGGGCTCGCGGGGGCCGTCTGGACCGGGGATCCGGCGCGGGCCCACCGGGTGGCTTCGCGGATGCGGGCCGGCACGGTGTGGATCAACGACTTCCATCCGTACGTCCCCCAGGCGGAGTGGGGCGGGATGAAGCAGTCCGGCTTCGGCCGCGAACTCGGCCTGGCCGGTCTGGCGGAGTATCTCGAGGCCAAGCACATCTGGCGCAATCTCGCGCCGATCCCACAGAGGTGGTTCGCATGACGGCGCCGGCGGGACGGGCCCCGTGCGCGAGGGGCCCGTCCGGTCCCGTAGGCCACGACGACCCGTCGCTCGCGGAACCGGGCCGCACGCCGGAACCCGTTCGTCCGGCGCCACAAGACGGTCGTGCTCGTCGAGCACGCCCACGAGTCCGCGCCGACCGTTGGTCCGGCGGCTCCTGACGAGCCCTCCGGGCCCGCCCGGACGTCTCCGGACACGGCCCGACGGCTCCCCCGACGACCTGGAGATGCCATGGTTTCACCCATGTCCGCGCCGGAGTTCGACCACGTCGTCGTGGGCGGCGGCACGGCCGGCGCCGTCGTCGCCGCCCGGCTCAGCGAGGAGCCGGACGTCAGCGTCTGCCTGCTGGAAGCCGGTCCCTCGGACGTGGGCGACGACAACATCCTGGTGCTGGAGCGCTGGATGGCCCTGCTCGAGTCGGGATACGACTGGGACTACCCGGTCGAACCGCAGGTGAACGGCAACAGTTTCCTCCGCCATGCCCGTGCGAGGGTCCTCGGCGGCTGCTCGTCGCACAACTCCTGCATCGCGTTCTGGGCACCCGCGGAGGATCTGGACGAGTGGGCGGCGGAGGGCTGCACCGGCTGGAGCGCAGCGGACTGCTTCCCGCTGTACCGGCGGCTGGAGAACAACGACGCGCCCGGCGAGCACCACGGGCGTTCCGGCCCGGTGCGGCTGCGGACGGTGCCCCCGAGGGACCCCTGCGGGCGGGCGCTGCTGGAGGCCTGCGCCGAGGCGGGCATCCCGACCACCCCGTTCAACGCCGGCACGACGGTGGTACGGGGCGCCAACTGGTTCCAGATCAACGCCCGCCCGGACGGGACCCGTTCGTCCGCCTCGGTGTCGTATCTGCACCCGCTGCTCGGCAACCGGCCGAATCTGGAGGTGCGGACCGGGGTACGGGCGCGGCGTCTGCTGTTCTCGGCCGACGGCCGGTGCACGGGTGTCGAGTACCTGGAGCCGGACACCGTCCACACCTCCGCGGTGACCGCCCGTGGTGAGGTGGTCGTGGCCTGCGGGGCGATCGACTCCCCCAAGCTGCTGATGCTGTCGGGCATCGGCCCGGGAGGGCATCTGCGGGACGTCGGGGTCGACGTCCGGGTGGACGCCCCCGGCGTCGGCTCCCATCTGCAGGACCACCCGGAGGGAGTGATCATGTGGGAGGCGAGGCAGCCCATGGTCACCACCTCCACGCAGTGGTGGGAGATCGGCATCTTCGCGGACACCGTGCCCGGACTGGACCGCCCGGACCTGATGTTCCACTACGGTTCCGTGCCCTTCGACCTGAACACCTACCGGCAGGGCTATCCCACGTCCGACAACGCCTTCTCGCTGACGCCGAACGTGACCCGGGCCCGCTCGCGGGGGACCGTCCGGCTGCGCAGCCGGGACTTCCGCGACAAGCCGCTGGTCGACCCGCGGTACTTCACCGACGAGCACGACATCCGTGTGATGACGTACGGGCTGCGGCTGGCACGCGACATCGTCTCCCGCGCGCCGATGACGGACTGGGCCGGTGCGGAGCTCGCCCCCGGGCCCGGCACCACGAGCGACGACGAGTTGTTCGCCTATGTGCGGGCGACCCACAACACCGTCTACCACCCTGCGGGCACGGTGCGGATGGGCGGCGACGACGATCCGGAGTCGCCGCTCGACGCACGCCTGCGGGTCAAGGGCGTACGTGGCCTGCGGGTGGCCGACGCCTCGGTGATGCCGCTGCTCACCACGGTCAATCCGTGCATCACCACGATGATGATCGGCGAGAAGTGCGCCGACATGGTCAAGGCCGACGCGGACGCGGGGAATCGCTGAGCGGGCCGCGGCGGGGAGCGGCGGTCCTGGAGGCGCCCCGGGCGGAACGCCGGCCGGACGGACCACGGCGGCGCCCGGCAGGAAGGCCGCAGCGAGGCTCCCTTTGGCGTGGGCCCGGGGAGCCTCGCTGCGGCTCCCGGGGCCGCCGACGCCGCCGCCCCGTCCGGCGGTCGTGCACCGGACGGGGCGGAGGGCCGCCGGGGCGAGGGCGTCCCCGCGGGGGAGGACGCCCCTTTCCGCCCGGGTTCAGCCGAGGGTCGCGAGCGCCTGGTTGAGGGTCTGCGACGGACGCATGACCGCGGAGGCCTTGGCGGCGTCCGGCTGGTAGTAGCCGCCGATGTCGGCGGGCGATCCCTGCACGGCGATCAGCTCGTCGACGATGGTGCCCTCCTGCTCGGTCAGCGTCTTGGCCAGCCCGGCGAACGCCTCGGCGAGCCGGGCGTCGTCGGTCTGCTTCGCCAGCTCCTGGGCCCAGTACAGTGCCAGGTAGAAGTGGCTGCCGCGGTTGTCGATGCCACCGAGGCGGCGGCTAGGCGACTTGTTCTCGTTGAGGAAGGTGCCGGTCGCGCGGTCGAGCGTGTCGGCCAGGATCCGGGCGCGGGCGTTGCCCGTCGTGGTGGCGAGGTGCTCGAAGCTGACCGCGAGCGCCAGGAACTCGCCCAGGCTGTCCCAGCGGAGGTAGTTCTCCTTGACGAGCTGCTGGACGTGCTTCGGCGCGGAGCCGCCGGCGCCGGTCTCGAACAGTCCGCCGCCGTTCATCAGCGGGACCACCGACAGCATCTTGGCGCTGGTGCCCAGCTCCAGGATCGGGAACAGGTCGGTCAGGTAGTCGCGCAGCACGTTGCCGGTGACCGAGATGGTGTTCTCGCCGCGGCGGATGCGCTCCAGGGAGAAGCGGATCGCGTCGACCGGGGCCATGATCTCGATCTGCAGGCCCTCGGTGTCGTGCTCCGCCAGGTAACGGCGGACCTTCTCGATCAGCCGGGCGTCGTGCGCGCGGCCCTCGTCGAGCCAGAACACGGCCGGGTCGCCGGTGGCGCGGGCGCGGGTGACCGCGAGCTTGACCCAGTCCCTGATCGGCGCGTCCTTGGTCTGGCACATGCGGAAGATGTCGCCGGCGCTGACCGTCTGCTCGAGCACGGCGTTGCCGTCGGCGTCGACGACGCGGACCGTGCCGGTGGTCGCGACCTCGAAGGTCTTGTCGTGGCTGCCGTACTCCTCGGCCTTCTGGGCCATCAGACCGACGTTCGGGACAGAGCCCATGGTCGCCGGGTCGAAGGCGCCGTTGGCGCGGCAGTCGTCGATGACGACCTGGTAGATGCCCGCGTAGCTGCTGTCCGGGATGACGGCGAGGGTGTCGGCCTCCTGGCCGTCCGGGCCCCACATGTGGCCGGAGGTGCGGATCATCGCCGGCATCGAGGCATCGACGATGACGTCGCTCGGCACGTGCAGGTTGGTGATGCCGCGGTCGGAGTCGACCATCGCCAGAGCGGGCCCCTCGGCGAGTTCGGCCTCGAAGGACTCCTTGATCGCGGCGCCCTGGGGGAGCGACTCCAGGCCCTTGAGGATGCCGCCGAGACCGTCGTTAGGGGTCAGGCCGGCCGCGGCGAGGGCCTCACCGTGCTCGGCGAAGGTCTTCGGGAAGAAGGCCCGGACTACGTGGCCGAAGACGATCGGGTCGGAGACCTTCATCATCGTGGCCTTGAGGTGCACGGAGAAGAGCACGTCCTCGGCCTTGGCGCGGGCGACCTGCTCGCCGAGGAACTCGCGCAGGACGGCCACGCGCATCACGGACGCGTCGACGACCTCGCCGGCGAGCACCGGGACCGACTCGCGCAGCACGGTGGTGCTGCCGTCGTCGCCCACGAGCTCGATGCGGAGCGTGCCGTCCTCGGCGACGACGGCGGACTTCTCGGTGGAGCGGAAGTCGTCGGCGGTCATGTGCGCGACGTTGGTCTTCGACTCGGAGGTCCAGGCACCCATGCGGTGCGGGTGGGCCTTGGCGTAGTGCTTGACCGAGGCGGGCGCGCGGCGGTCGGAGTTGCCCTCGCGCAGCACCGGATTGACGGCGCTGCCCTTGACCTTGTCGTAGCGGGCGCGGACGTCGCGCTCCTCGTCGGTCTTCGGGTCGTCCGGGTAGGCCGGCAGCGCGTAGCCCTGCTCCTGCAGCTCGGCGATCGCGGCCTTCAGCTGCGGGATGGAAGCCGAGATGTTCGGCAGCTTGATGATGTTGGCGCCGGGGGTCTTGGCCAGTTCGCCGAGCTCGGCGAGGGCGTCGTCGATGCGCTGGCCCTCCTCCAGGTACTCCGGGAACTGGGAGATGATCCGCCCCGCCAGCGAGATGTCCCGGGTCTCCACGGCGACTCCGGCCGTCGAGGCGTACGCCTGGACCACCGGCAGGAACGAGTACGTCGCCAGGGCCGGGGCCTCGTCAGTGTGTGTGTAGATGATGGTCGAGTCACTCACCGGGTGCTCCGCTCTCCACGTCTGCAACATTGCTCGACATCAAGATATCTCGGTGCGGCTCCCCTCTCGACAGTGGCCTGCCCCACAACCGGCGGAGCACAGCGGGCCCGCGGTCTCACGGTGAGTGGCCGCCCGGCACGAGGGGCAGGGACTGCTCGGACCAGACGGTCTTCCCCTCCCGGGTGTAGCGGCTGCCCCAGCGGCGCGAGAGCTGGGCGACGAGGTAGAGACCGCGGCCACCCTCCTCGGACGTCCGGGCCCTGCGCATCCTGGGCTGGGTGTTGCTCGGGTCGGACACCTCGCAGGTCAGCGCGTCGGTCCGGATCAGCCGAAGGCGTACGGGACCGCCGGCGTAGCGGATCGCGTTGGTGACGAGCTCACTGGCGACCAGCTCGGTGGTGAAGCCCAGTTCGTCGAGGTCCCAGCGGGTCAGCTGCTCCAGGACCAGATGGCGCGCGTCCGCGACGACGGCGGGGTCGGCGTCGAGCAGCCAGGTGGCGGTGGAATCGGCGGGCACCTCGCGGGTACGGGCCAGCAGCAGCGTGACATCGTCCCTCAGCCGGCCCGGCGGGAGGTCCGCCACGATGTCGTGGCGGGCGTGGCGCAGTGGCCGTTGCGCCACCTCAGCACGCCGCAGCCGGTCCGCCAGGTCCCGCATGCCCTCGTCGACGTCTCCCTCCCCGCGTTCGATCAGGCCGTCGGTGTAGAGGGCCAGGACGCTGCCCGGCGCCAGATCGCGCTCGACGGCCTCGAAGGGCCAGCCGCCGACCCCGAGCGGCGGGCCGGGGCTCAGGTCGACCCAGTCCACCGTGCCGTCCGGCGCGACGACCGCGGGCGGCGGATGCCCGGCGCTCGCCATGACGCAGCTCCGGGCCACCGGGTCGTAGACGGTGTACAGGCAGGTGGCGCCGGCCGGACCACCGGGAAGGGGGATGCCGGTGTCCGCGTTGCCGGGTTCCTCGCTCTCGGCCTCTGCGGCTACCTGGAGGACCAGGTCGTCCAGGTGCGCGAGCAGTTCCTCGGGCTCCAGGTCGAGATCGGCCAGCGCCCGCACGGCGCTGCGCAGCCGCCCCATCATGGCCGTGGCGTGCAGTCCGTGACCGGCCACGTCACCGACGACCAGGGCGACCCGGGCCGAGGACAGCGGGATGACGTCGAACCAGTCACCGCCCACGCCGCTGTCGGCATCGGCCGGCAGATAGGCGCCGGCCGCCTCCAGCGCGGGCCGCTCGCAGGTCGCGGGCGGCAGCAGGCTGCGCTGGAGGCCCACGGCGGTTCGGCGCTCCTTCGTGTAGCGGCGGGCGTTGTCCACCGCGAGCGCGGCCCGTGCGGCGATCTCCTCCAGCAGCGCCAGGTCGTCCAGGTCCAGGGACCGGCGGTGCCCGGTGCGCCAGACCAGGAGCCTGCCGAACACGATGCCCCGGGCGCTCAGCGGGGCGGCCATCGCCGAGTGGGCGCCCGGCACGGCGGCCGTCCACTCCGGCGCCCCGCCGGTGGTCGCCGTGTCCCGGCCGAGTCCGGTGACCAGCACACCGTGACCGTTGCCCGCGAGATCGCCGGGATCGCGCTCCTCGGGGACCTCGACGGGTTCCACATGGGCCGTGCCGGTGCGCGGTACGCCGGCCTCCGCTCCGGCGACGGCCATCCGCAGCAGCACCAGCGTGTGCCGGCCGTCCGCGGGCGGTTCGCCGCCCGTCAGCACGGTCTCCGCGAGGTCAACGGCGGCGGCGTCCCCGAGCGCGGGTGCCAGGACCTCCGCCAGGTCCTCGACGGTGCGCATGACCGAGAGCGATCCGCTCAGCGCCTCCGTGGCGCGGTACAGGAGCTCCAGTCGGCCGCGGGCCCGCTGGTTGTCGGTGACATCGGTGAAGACCGTCGCCACGCCCATCGCACGGCCGTCGGACTCCAGCAGCCGGAACGCCGAGAAGGACAGCTCCCGGCCGCCCAGGGGGTCGGCCAGGGTGCGCACGGCGGTGCTGAAGCCGATCAGCGGGGCTCCGGTACGCAGGACCTCGCTCAGCTGTGCGTCGATGGTGTCGGCGTCCTCCGCGCGGAGGAAGTCCCCGAGGCGCCGGCCGCCGAGGTCGACGGGCACCCCGGTGTAGGGCAACAGGTGGGAGTTGGTCCGCAGCAGCCGCAGTCCGGCGTCGAAGAGTGCGAGCCCCACCCGGCCCTGGAGGAACAGCTCCCGGGTGAGGGCACGGTCCTGACGCCACCGCACGAGCGCGTCGGCGGGCGCACCGACGACCAGGAAGCGGGCCGTGCCGTCGCCGCGGCCCTCGTCGAGGGGAAGTACACCGAAGCCGACGTCCAGGTCGTGCCCGGAGCCGTGCCGGAGCGTCACGCGGCCCTCCCAGCACCCCGGCGGATCGGGGTGGCCCTGCTCTCCCCGGCCGGTGGCCGTCGAACCGTCCGGGTCCGGTCCCACGTCCCGCCGCGACACGCCCATCCGCTGCGCGAGCAGGGTCTCCCAGCCGCCCGCGTCCGCCAGCAGCTCCCGTACGGGCCTCCCGCAGACGTCCGAGGAACGACGGCCCAGCAGCACCTCGGCGGCCGGCGTCAGGGCCACGACGGTGCCGTCGCCGTCCAGCAGGGCCGCCGCCGTGCCCGCGACGGCGAAGGGGTAGTCGTCGCGGTCGGTCCCGGTGGCGCCCGCACGGCGGTCGCCCGCCCGCCGCACCGACCGGTCTCCCGGTCCTCCGGGGCCTGCGGGGGGCCACATGTCCGGGAACGACGACGGTGTCACCGCGCCGCCCGCCGGCGTGAGCGTCTGGCCAGCAGCACCGCCACGTCGTCGCGTGCCGCCGACGGCAGCAGCCGGGAGAGAACGCGGTCGCAGGTGTCCTCCAGGGGCAGGTCGAGGTACCGCAGTGCCGTGGCGAGTTCCCGCATTCCCTCGTCCAGGTCCCTGCCGCGGGTCTCGATCAGCCCGTCCGTGTAGAGCACCAGCAGGGCGCCCGGCGCCAGCGGCACCCTTTCGGTGCGGAACTCCGCGCAGCCGGTGCCCAGCGGCGTACCGGGAGAGCCGTCGAGGAAGGACACCGCGCCGTCCGGGGCGACCACGGCCGGGGGCGGATGGCCCGCGCGGGCGATCAGGCAGTCCCCGGACACCGGGTCGTAGACGGCGTACACGCAGGTGGCCATCTCGTTCTCCCCGAGATCGGCCACGGCGGCGTCGAGGGAGTGGAGCATCCGGGCCGGGGGGACGTGGTGCCGCGCCAGCGTCCGTACCACGGTGCGCAGCTGTCCCATGACCGCCGCCGCGTGGATGCCGTGCCCCATCACGTCGCCGATGACGAGTCCGGTCCGGCCGTCTGGCAGGGCGATCACGTCGAACCAGTCGCCGCCGACCTCGTGGTCGCTCGCGGGCAGATAGCGACCGTTGAGCTCCAGACCGGTCACCTCCGGCAGCGCGGCGATCGACAGGCTGCGCTGGAGGGTGAGGGCTGCATCCCGCTGGCCGGTGTACATGCGGGCGTTGTCGATGTTGAGCGCCGCCCGGGCGACCAGCTCGTCGATCAGCACCTTGTCCAGTTCGTCGAACGGCTCGCGGTCCCGGGTGCGGGTGAGCACCACGGCACCGAGGGCTCTTCCGCGGGCGACCAGCGGCACCAGGCGCGCGCAGCGGATGCGGGCGCCGAAGTACTCGCGCAGCCGCTCGTCCCCCGGGCCGGGGAACAGCGTCGGCAGATCACTGCGGAAGAGGTCCATCGGCCGGCCGTCGGCGATGACCCGTTCGTACACCGAGCCGAGCGGGACCTGGTAGGTGGTGCCCGCGACGAGCGGCGCGGTGGGGGCGTCGGCCTCGGGGAACACGGCCGCCATCCGGCGCACCACGCCCTTGCTGGACTCCGTGGCCTCGTCGGGGCCGAGGACCTCCTCCAGCAGCTGGACGTCGGCCGAGTCGGCGATCTCCGGCACCAGCATCTGCACCACCTCCTCGGCGGTCCGGCGCAGGTCCAGGGTGGTGCCGATGCGTGCGCCGGCATCCGCCAGCAGCGCGAATCGCCCCTCGGCCCGGCGGGCCTGGGACCTGGCCTCCTCCTGGTCGCTGATGTCGAGAAGCGAGGCGATCAGCCCCCGCCGGCGCCCAGTGACGTCGAGGAGAGGCGCGAAGGAGCAGGACCACATGCGGTCGCGTCCGGGCTCGGCGGGGGTTCGGGCGGTGCCCCGTACGTCGACCATCGCCACGCCCCGCTGCAGGACCTCCCGCATCAGCGACTCGAGGACCTCGACGTTGACCCCGGGCACGACCTCGGTGGGCCGCTTGCCGAGGTGGCCTTCCGCGGGCACGCCGTTCATCCGGGCCAGCGCCTCGTTGACGCGCAGATAGCGCAGGTCGGGGCCGAGCATCGCGAGCCCGATGGGTGACTGGGTGAACAGGCCCTCCATGGCCGCCAGCGAGTCCCGCATGCGCAGGACGGCGGAGGTCTCGACGGCGATCGCCATGACGCCCGTCTCGCCCTGCGGGTCGGCCGCAGGGCAGATCCACATCTCCATCGCCACGAAGTGGCCGTCGCGGTGGCGCACGGGGAGGGTGCCGACGACCGTCTCGCCGGCCAGAACACGCTGGGTGAGCTGCTCGGCCAGCTCCTGGTTGCCCTCCGGGACGAGTACCTGGTTGATGTCGCGGCCGAGCAGGTCCTCCGGGGCGTGCCCGAGGACGTCCTGGGCGGCCAGCGACCACTCGACTATGCGTCCGCCCGCGTCGGTCCGGCACAGTGCGACCGGCAGCAGTTCGCGCAGCACACCCGCGTACCCGACCACTGTCAGGGGCTGGTCGGGCAGCGTGCTCGTCGGCTCGTGAATGTCCACGCGACCGCCTCACCCCGGGGAGCGGGGGCGCAGCGCGGACCGGGAACTCCCCGGCGATTCCCGGATGAGCGCTGCTCGCCCGGCACCGGTGCAGCCATTTGGGTGCATTTTCTCAGGAATCACCCTATCCAAGGCACCGGAACCGGCAAACGAGGGCGCCGGGGCCGGGCCGCGCGGCGACCCGGCCCCGGTGTCGGAGCGCACCCAGGACCGCCCGGGACTCAGATCCTCTCGAAGACCATCCGCAGCGCGGTGTAGCGACGCTCGCGCAGGAACTTCAGCGCGGTGCGCTGCTCCCTGATGATGTCGGCGACCGCGTCCTCCCCGATGAGCTCGGCACCCCTGGCACGGTTGGCCTGCGCCCGCTCCAGCCAGCTCGCCACGGTCTTCACGCCGTCGTCGGGGTCGCTGCGCACCTCGGGAATCCGGAACAGGCCGCGGGCCGCCTCGGTGAGCTCGCCCCGGGTCGGGAGGAACACCTCGGGGAAGACCTTGCGGGAGGCGTGCATGCCCTCGCGGACGTTGCCGAATCCGTCCCGGACGTCCTTCAGGGCCGTCCGGACGCGCCCGACACCGTTCCCCTCGTGCCCGGCGGGCCTGCGCGGCGGGAGAACCAGGGAGGTGAACCAGCCGCCGCTGTTCCAGGCGTTGGCCTGGAGGGAGATGCGCCCCCCGGGCCGCAGCCAGGTGTGACAGCGCTCGAAGAACATGCGGTAACTGGCCACGCGCTTGCGCCGCAGCATGGTCGTGCCCGCGAAGTGCTCGATCGCCTCGATCGCGATGATCGCGTCGTACGGGGCGTCCGGCTCGTGGTCGAACCAGTTCTCGGCCAGGATCTCGCAGTTCGGCCAGCCCTTCTGGCGCACCCATGCCGCCTGGCCCGGGCTCATCGTGAGCCCGACGGCATGGCGCACGTCATGGTTCTCCACCAGCCGCTGCATGAGACTGCCCCAGCCGCAGCCGACGTCGAGCACGCGGCCGGCTCCCGTCGCCCGCGCCGCCTCCACATGGTGGTCCAGCTTGCGGAGCTGTGCCGACTCGAGCGTGTCACCGTCCTCCCACATGCCGTAGGAGTAGACGAGTTCGGGGCCGAGCGTCAGCCGGTAGAACTCTCCCAGGAAGTCGTACTGATGAAGGATCGCCTCTGACGAGGTGCCCTTGTAAGCGGACGTTCTTCTCGACCCGATCAACGCGATCACCTGCCTGCCTGTCGATTCGGCGGAGTTCCGACGGCCGCGGGCGGGCCGGATCGGGAACGGCGGCGGCCGTTCGGAGGAGGTGTGCACGCGAGACGGTTCCCGGACGCCCGGGTCGCACCGGAGGACCGCGCTGCTCACGGCCGTGACCCGCCGGCGATCCGGACCGCGTTCGCGGAACGCACCTTCCGGTCACACTAACCGTGTGTCGCCGAACCGGCACGCCGAGCGATCGACCGCGGGCCCCGTCGGGGGCGGTTCGCGGTGCGCGCCGGCCGGAACGCCTCGGAGCAGCGCCCCCGCCGCCTTCGCCCGCCGCCCTGGGGGACGCCGCGGCGGGCGGCCCGGCCCCGGCCGGAACGCCCGCCGCCACAGGGCCGTCCGGCCCGTGTTGCGAAAGTAGCTCCGTCCGCCCGCAGGGCGGGGCCTGCGGCGCCCGGTGCGTGCGATCGCAGGGCGGAGGATCGCCCTCGCACCGGACGTACTCGGATGCCTCCGACCACGCAGCGCGGGGGTGCCTCCCGTGCCGAAGGGCTACGGGGGAGTGCGTGCCGGGCGTCGCGGGCCAGGAGGGATTCGCGACACGTCCTAGGGCAGCCGGCTGCCGGTGGGCGCGCCTTCCCCGGCCTGTCGCCTGGTCCTGAGCACGTCCCCCGCACCACCGCGTGCTCGGCGGCGCCCGGTCATCTCCGGCGCGACGTCCATGATCTCCCTGTCGAGCTCTTCCTCGGCCTTGGGAACGGGCTTCCCGTGCTGCCTGGCTCGCTTCATGGCGACCTCCTTCACTGCGTGAGGTTTCTGCGCCGTTGGCTACCCGGTCGGGGCGCCGTCATACGTACGCGTCACCCCCGAGTGGGATGCCACTAGGAATAAACCACAGAACCGTTGCCGCGGCCTGCCGGGCGTCCTCACCCGTCCGGCGGCGCCGCCCGCCGATACGATGTGTCCTGTTCCGGCGGTGCGGCAGGAGAGTTCCAGCGGTACGGCAGGAGGGCGATGACGGCACTCCCGAGTTCCGGCACGACACACGCCTGGGTGGTCGAGCACCCCGCGCCGATCGCCGCGGGGCCGCTGCGCCGCGTCGAGCGGGAGGTCCCCGCCCCCGGTCCCGACGAGCTGCTGCTGACGGTCCTCGCGTGCGGGGTGTGCCGTACGGACCTGCATCTCGCCGAGGGCGACCTGCCACCGCGCCGGCCCCGGTGCACCCCGGGCCACGAGATCGTCGGCGAGGTGCTGGCGGCGGGTGCGTCCGCCGGCGGATTCGCGCCCGGTGACCGGGTGGGCGCGGCCTGGCTGGCCGGGACCTGCGGACGGTGCCGCTGGTGCCGGGCCGGGCGGGAGAACCTCTGCCCCTCCTCGCGCTACACCGGCTGGGACGTCCACGGGGGGTTCGCCGGGCGCACGGTCGTGGACGCGCGGTACGTGTACGGGCTGCCGGAGGGCCTGCCGGACGAGAACGCGGCCCCGCTGCTGTGCGCCGGGATCATCGGCTACCGGGCCCTGGAGCGCGCCGAACTGCCGCAGGGCGGGCGGCTCGGCGTCTACGGCTTCGGCGCCTCCGCCCATCTGACCGCCCAACTCGCCGTGGCCCGGGGCGCCGAGGTCCATGTCGTCACCCGCTCGCCGAAGGCGCGGCGGCTGGCGCTGGAGCTCGGGGCCGCGTCCGCCGGGCCGGACGCCCCTCCGTGCGCCCTGGACTCCGCGATCCTGTTCGCACCCGCCGGGACCCTCGTGCCGAAGGCGCTCGAGGCCCTGGACCGGGGCGGGACCCTGGCGATCGCCGGCATCCACCTGACCGACGTGCCGCCGCTCCACTACGAGCGGCACCTGTTCCAGGAGCGCACCGTGCGCAGCGTCGCCGCCAACACCCGGGACGACGGCCGTGCCTTCCTGGCGGAGGCGGCACGTGTGCGCCCCACCGTGCGGGCCGTGCGCTACCCGATGCGGCAGGCGGACCGGGCGCTGGCCGACCTGGCGGCCGGGAACGTCACGGGCGTGGCCGTGCTGGTGCCGCCGTGAGGCAGACGGACCACGACAGTGGGACCCACTTGCCGAAACGGCAAGAAACATTGCCTCGCTGTCCGGCACGGACGCAGGCTGTCGCCATGAACGAGACGAACGAGCGGGACCCCGTGGAACTGGATGTCGTGATCGTGGGGGGCGGCGCCGCGGGGCTGTCCGCCGCGCTCACCCTGGCGCGGGCCAGGAGAACCGTGCTGGTGATCGACTCCGGGGAACCGCGCAACGCCCCCGCCGCCGGAGTCCACGGCCTGCTCGGCCGGGAGGGGATGCCCCCGGGCGAGCTGGTCCGAACCGGGCGGGAGGAGGTCGGACGGTACGGCGGGATGATCGTGACGGACACGGTGACGGGCATCCACCGGGAGGCCGGCCGCTTCGTCGTGGGGACCGCGGGCGGCCGCAGCCACCGGGCGCGACACCTCCTGGTGGCCTCCGGTCTCGTCGACGAGCTGCCGGGCGTTCCGGGCCTGCGCGAGCGCTGGGGCCGGGATGTGCTGCACTGCCCTTACTGCCACGGCTGGGAGGTGCGGGACGAGCCGATCGGGGTGCTCGCGAGCGGTCCCGCCGCGGTGCACCAGGCACTGCTGTTCCGGCAGTGGACGCCGGACGTGACCTTGTTCCTCCACACCGCGGACGACCCGGCCGAGGAACAGTGGGAGCAGCTCGCGGCGCGCGGCATCGCCGTGGTCGACGGCGAGGTGACCGGTCTCGCGGTCGAGGACGACCGGCTCCGCGGGGTGCGGCTGGCATCGGGCCGGGAGGTGCCGGTGCGGGCCCTGGCGGTGGGCCCGAGATTCACGGCCCGCGGGGGTCTGCTCGCCGGGCTCGGCGTGACGACCGCCGAACACCCCATGGGCGTGGGCCGTTGCGTGGAGTCCGACGCACGGGGGGCAACGGGCGTCGAGGGCCTGTGGGTGGCGGGCAACGTCACCGACCTCATGGCGAGCGTCGCCGTGGCGGCGGCGTCCGGGGCCCAGGCGGCCATGGCCATCAACGCCGAACTCGTGGCGGCCGACACCGCCGCGGCGGTCGCGGCTCGCCGCTCGGCGGCCCGCGCCCCGGAGGCGTTCGGCACGGCGGCCGAGGCGGCGGCCTCCGAGAGGGTCCTCGGCGAGCGCCGTCACGGGCTCGGATCCCTGCTCGACGGGGATCGCGGCAGCAGAGCGGGGGGAGGCGGACCGACCGGGTACGGGTCAGGTCGGGGCGGACCGACCGGGCGTGGGGCGGAGTGACGGGAGACCGTCCGACGAGGATCCCGGCAGGGCGCACAGCCCCGGCAGGTGCGGGGAAGCGCGAAGCGGGGCAGCGGGTCAGGAACGGGCCGGCACCAGGTCGTCCGGGAGGCCGGTCGAGTCGCCGACGCCGGGGCGCGGACGGGCCGGTGCCGGGAGGGCCTGTTCGGTCCAGATGGCCTTGCCGTCCTTGCTGTACCGCGTGCCCCAGCGCTGGACGAGCTGGGCGACGATGAACAGCCCGCGCCCGCCCTCGTCGTCGTCGGCACTGTGGCGGAGATGGGGCGCGGTGTGGCCGGCGTCCGCCACCTCGCACACCAGGGTGCGGTCGTGGATGAGCCTCAGGTGCAGCGGCCCTTCGGCGTATCTGACCGCGTTGGTGACCAGCTCGCTGGCGATCAGCTCGGTGGTGAAGACCAGCTCGTCCAGCCCCCAGGCCCGCAGCCGGTTCGCGACGAGCCCGCGCGCACGGCCCGCGGCGACCGGTTCCGCCGGCAGGCTCCAGACGGCCACCCTGCGGTCGTCCAGCTCCCGGGTCCGCACCAGCAGCAGCGCGGTGTCGTCGTTGGTGGTGCCGTCGGGCAGCAGCTCGGAGATGGCCCGGTCGCACAGGTCCTCCAGGGAGTCCGCGGGATCCGCGCCTCCGGCGAGGACGTGCCCCAGCGTCTCCAGCCCCTTGTCGATGTCCCGGTCGCGGGCCTCGACCAGACCGTCCGTGAAGAGCGCGAGCAGACTGCCGACGGGCAACTCGATCTCCAGGCACTCGAAGGGCAGCCCGCCGAGCCCCAGCGGGGGTCCGGCCGGCAGGTCGGGGAAGGTGACGCGCCCCCCGGGTTCGACCACCGATGGCGGCAGGTGCCCGGCGCGCGCCATGGTGCACCGCCGCGACACGGGGTCGTAGACGGCGTACAGGCAGGTGGCACCGGCCGCGACGTCGTCGTCACCCGTGAGCGTGCCGAGGGCGTCGGCACTGTCCTGGGCGGACTGCCCGACGAGGTCGTCGAGCCGCTTGAGGAGTTCGTCGGGCGGCAGGTCCAGGGGCGCCAGCGCCCGTACGGTCGTGCGCAGTCTGCCCATGGTGGCCGCCGCGTGCAGACCGTGGCCCACGACGTCGCCGACGACGAGCCCGACGCGCGTCCCGGACAGCGGGATGACGTCGAACCAGTCGCCGCCGACCCCGCTGAGGTCGTCCGTGGGCAGATAGCGGTACGCCAGGTCGACGGCCGAGTTCGACGGGAGGTGCTGGGGCAGGAGCTGCCGCTGGAGGGCCAGCGCCGACTCCCTCTCCCGGGTGTAGCGACGGGCGTTGTCGACGGACACCGCGGCGCGGGCGACGAGTTCGTCCGCCACTGCGACCGCCCCGCGGTCGAAGAAGCTCCGCCCTCCGTCGCGCACGAACGTGGCGAGCCCCAGCACACCGCCCCCGGCACGCAGGGGAACGACGAGGATGCCGTCCTCCAGTACGAGCCCGCCGGAGGCGAGGCTGCGGTGCTGCGGCGAGCCCTCCGCGTAGGTCACCGGCCGCGGGAGGCCGCTCCGTTCCCCCGGGGTGCCACCGGCCCGCCCGCCGGCGGTGACGTGGGCGGCGGTCCCCGCGCCCGGGTCCCGGGAGTCCGGAGCCCCCGCCGGTCGGGAGGCGGCGCGCAGCAGATCCGTAGCCCAGCCCCCCGTACCGCCCGGCACCTCGCCCTCCAGTACAGCGGGGGCCAGGTCCACGTCCACGCGGTCGGCGAACTTCGGCACGGCCACCGCTGCGAGTTCGCCGGCCGTGACGAGCACGTCCAGGGTCGTTCCGACGCTGCGGCCCGCCTCGACCAGCAGGTTCACCTGGCGCTGCGCCTCGTAGCGGTCGGAGATGTCGAAGGCGTCCTCGCACACGCCGAACACATGGCCGCTCGCGTCCTGCAGCCGGTAGTAGGAGCAGGACCAGAGGTGTTCCTGGCCCGGATCGCTGGGCTGTTCCGCGCGGAAGTGCAGGTCGAGGAACGGCTCCCCCGTGTCCAGCACCTGACGCATGACCGCGTGGAGCGTCTCCGGGTACCCCGGAGTGACGAACCTGCCCCTGGGGTAGAGGTCCTCGGCGAGTTCGCCGCGGGTCTCGGCGAGCGGGCGCCCGATCTCCCGCTCCGAGGCGGCGTTGCACCAGACGAGCCGGAGGTCGACGTCGTATATGGCGAAGCCCAGGGGCGACTCGGTGGCCAGCCCCTGAAGCATGGCGAGGCGGGACTCCCATTCCCTGAGCCGGTCCCGGTCGGCCACCACGACGACGCGCTCCGCCTGTCCCGTCCCGGAGAGCAGGCAGACGGCGGTCACGAGCCGCATCCGGTGGCCGTCCCGGTGGACTGCGGAGTGCACCTCGTATTCGGGGAAGGGTGGGACCAGAGGGCTGCCACCCCGGCGGGCGGCGCGGCCGGCTGCCGCCCGGCGGTCCGGTGCGGCGCCGGGACCGGGTGCGCCGTCGGGCTCCAGGATCACGGCGACGGGCCGTCCGATGATCTCGTCGGTCCGGTAGCCGAGGAGCTCCTGCGCCGCCTGGCTCCAGCCGATGACGACGTCGCGCTCGTCGAGCACGAACGTGGCGGCGCTCGTGACGTCGAGCGGTCCGCGGAAGTCGGCGTCCTCGGTCGCCTTTCTCGCGTTGTTCATGACGCCCTCACCGGCCGGCTTCGTCAGGTCCAGAATCCGCCTGATGCTGACCCTGCGCAACCGATCGGACCGGATGCGCGGCCGGCTCCTCCGTACCCGGCTCCGAAGGTGTGGGCAAAGGTGAGCGGGGCGGTCGTGACGGACCGCTACGAGACGCGACCGGTGCGGACACGCACCTGGTCGGAGGGGTCGGGTGTGAACTCCCACGAGCACGGATGACAGCATGGGCACCATGAGCAACGACGTTTTCTTCGACATCACCATCAACGACGAGCCCGCCGGGCGGATCGTCTTCACGCTGTTCGACGACGTGGTCCCCAAGACCGCGCGGAACTTCCGTGAGCTGGCCACCGGCCAGCACGGCTTCGGCTACGAGGGCTCCGGCTTCCACCGCGTCATCCCCGACTTCATGCTCCAGGGCGGTGACTTCACGGCCGGCAACGGCACGGGAGGCAAGAGCATCTACGGCGAGAAGTTCGCCGACGAGAACTTCCAGATCAAGCACACCAAGCCCGGTCAGCTGTCCATGGCCAACGCGGGCCCGAACACCAACGGCTCGCAGTTCTTCATCACGACCATCGTCACCGACTGGCTGGACAACAAGCACGTCGTGTTCGGCGAGGTCGTCGAGGGCATGGACGTCGTGAAGCGGATCGAGTCCCTGGGGTCGCGCAACGGCGCCACCCAGGCGAAGATCACCATCGCCAAGTCGGGCGTCGTCGAGGGCTGAGCCCGGCCGAGGCCGACCCGGCCCCCGGCGGCGGTCACCGAGCCGCCGGGGCGGGGCGGCGGGCGCTCCTCGTCCGCCGACCGCCCCGTACGGGCGGGCACCGGCCCGCGAGGGTCCTCGTCCGTGCACGGGCCGGGTCGTGCACGACCCGGCCCGCATCAGTCCGGTCGTGTACGGACACCGGCCCGTGTGGGGGTCCCGGTCGTGCACGGGGCCCGTCCGCGGACGGCGAACTCCCGTAGCCCGTCCGCCCCGGCGTGTCCCGTTCCGCCGCAGTCAGGCGTGCGGTCCGCGTACCAGCGACACGACCCGGCGCCCTGCCGGGTTGTCGTCCGGCTGCGGCACGTCCCGGCGAGTGGCGGCCCCGGCCACGTAACCGCCGTGCGGTCAGCCCCCGTTCGCCCTCCTGATGCCGGGCGGCCGCCGGAGCTCCGACTCCTCTGACCATCGCCCCGGACGTCCGCCACGACCCGCTCCGCGGGACGCCCCGAGTGCGGAGCCCGCCGAACCGAACGCCGTGAGCGACGTGCTGACGGGCCGGGGGAAGCGGCCTCGCCACGGTCGGCCAGGGCCCTGCGGCGGAGTGACGGCCGGCAGGACGGCCCTGGTGGGTGGTGCTTCCGCATCCGGCGGACACCCCGGGCCCTGTCCGTGGCCGGGGCGTCCGCCCGAGCCGGGAACGGCAAGCACCCGGCGGCAGGTCATCGGTCGAGTACCGGGAGGGGCGCTGCCGCACGGAGCATCCACTGCCGTCTGCTTGGTGCGACGGGCGCGGGGTACCCGGGGACGACACCCGAGGGAGAGGACGTCCGATGACCGATGTGTCGCGCCTGCCCGGCGCAGCGAACCACCACTGGGACTGGCAGTTGCGCGCCGCCTGCCGGGGCGCGGACAGCAGCCTGTTCTTCCATCCGCCCAACGAGCGCGGTGAGGCCCGGGACGAGCGGGAGAAGAAGGCCAAGCACGTGTGCGGCTCGTGTCCGGTGCGCAGGTCCTGTCTGCGCCACGCCCTGGAGACCCGTGAGCGGTTCGGTGTGTGGGGCGGACTCGGCGAGCGCGAACTCCGGACGCTGATCGGGCCCGCCAGGGGCGAGCGGGAGGAGCGCGGCGAGCGGGAGACCGAGCGGGACGAGGCGTGCCGCCCGGCCGCCTGAGGAAGCGGGCGGTACCCCCGGACCGTCCGTCCGGGCATCCGCACCCGGCGGCCTCCACACCCCCGGGCGTCCGCACCCCGGCCTCCGGGACGTCCGGGCATCCGGGCATCCGCCGTCGAGGCGTACGGCCACCGCGTGCGCACCGACCCGCCCGGGCGCCCGAGCGCCCCCGCCCGGCTCAGTCGCGTGCGCGGCGCCGGTGACTGGTGTCGCACCAGGGGAAGCGAAGGCTTCTCCGGCAGGTGCACAGGGCGACGCAGAAGCGGTCCGAGGACACCACGGTTCCGTCCTCGAGGACGATCTCGACCGGACCCTCGACGAGCACCGGCCCGTCGGTCCGAGCGGTGATGCGGCGCGGTTTCTCACCGCGTTCGTTCGGCACGGATGACCACCAGTTCCTCCCTCTGACCGCCCGGGCTCAGCAGGCCCCGGCGGCACAGCCAGGTCCGCCTCGACCGCAGCACCGGCCCCAGAGCCACCTGGCGCCGCTCGACGACCTCCGTCTTCAGCCCGGCCGACCGCAGCCGGGCCAGCGTGGCTCGCTCACCGCTCAGCGCCGAGTGCACGAGGAGCAGCACCCCGCCCGGCCGCAGCAGCCGGGGCACCTCACCGCAGATCCGGTCCAGTACCAGCCGTCCGTCGTGCCCGGCGTCCCAGGCGCGCGCCGCACCCCGGCCGGGCGGGCCCGGACTGGGCACGTACGGCGGGTTGGCGACGACGAGGTCGAAGGTGCCGCCCTCGACGGGGGCGGTGAGGTCGCCGCGCAGCACCCGTACCGGCGTCCGGGCCAGCAGTGCGTTGAGCCGAGCCGTCCACACCGCAGGCCGGGAGATGTCCACGGCGGTGACCCGGGCGCCGCGTCGGGCCGCCGCCACGGCCAGGACGCCCGTCCCGGTGCCCACGTCGAGAACCCTGGCCCGCGGCGGCAGCATCTCCCGCCGGAGGGCCCCGGCGAGGAGGGCGGTGTCGTCCTGCGGGGCGTACACCCCCGGCAACATGATGAGCGTCACATACAGCGCTTACCCCGACATACGGCCCCAATACTCGGTGCCCGCTCGCCCGCCCGCACAGGTCACCGCATTCAGGCCCCGTCGTCCGATCGGCCTGCCGGGCTCCCGCCCCTCAGCGACGTCCGACCCTCCCGCCAGGCGGCGAGCACATGCCGCTCCAGACGCTCGTCGAGATGGACGGTCGCGTCGATGCCGAACGCCACATCCGCCTCCAGGGAGGGCTCCTCGTCGAGAAGACCGGCGATGACCTCGCGCCGCACGACCTGCTCGTGGACGGCGTCCGCCTCGACGTGCTCGTCGTAGAAGAACTCGGCCGCGGGACCGGCCCCGGTGCGGCGCATCGCCCCGGCCATCCGGCGCGACGCCGGCGAGGACGTGATCTCGACGCTCGCGAAATGGCCGACCAGACAGCCTCGGAGCGCGCGGTGCAGCCCGAACAAGGACATGACGTTCACCGTCGCCAGCATCGGCGCCGGCGCCGAGTCGACATAGCGACCGTACGCGGTGTCCAGCCCCAGGTCCTCCATGAGGGCGGCGTAGAGTCGCGCATGGATCCGGTCCGCCCGACCGCCGCCGTACTCGTCGAACTCCACGGCGGCCATCCCCGCCTTGGCCCGTCCCCACAGCCTCGGCAGCACCCAGGCGTGCGGGTCGGCCTCCTTCAGGTGGTAAAGGGACCGCTGGGCCGCAAGCTCCCTCAGCTGCCACAGTTCCCCCTCGTGCCACAGATGGTGCGATATCGAGGTGCCCTGGACCGGCTCGACCAGGAGCCCGGCCACGGCCTCGTCCACGGTCCCGTGGCGCGTGGCGTCCCTCCGCAGGACCGTCAGGAACCGGTCCTCCAGAGCGCGCCGCACCCCGAGCAGGGCCGGATCCCACTCCAGGTCCGGATCAACCCCGGAGAAGCCGCGGTAGTGGAGCTCGTAGCAGAGGTAGAGGGCAAGCTGAAGATCGTCGCCGTACGGGTCCGCCCCGGCGGCGACCGTAGCCGCGGGAGGCGGCGTTCCCTCCGTGAGGCGGCCGATGACCGCCTCGGAGAGCACGCCCCGCGGCTTCGGCAGCGCCGGCGCCCGAAGGTCGGCCGCTGTGTCACTCATGTCTCACGTCTACCCACTGTGCCCGTCTTCGCTCCCGCCGGTCTTCGCCTCCCGCCGCGGGAGGGTGGCGGGAGCGAAGTGGTCCGCCGTGGCGATGGCAGCGGGGTGGGGCGAGGGGGCGGAAAAGGTGGTGGGGACCGGTCAGGTGGTGGGGCGGATCCGTCCGCGCCAGGCCCCGGACTCGTCACCCCGGCCCTCGATGAAGTCCTTGAAACGCCGCATGTCGCCCTTCACCCGCCGGTCGATCATCCCGGTCATGGCCGCGGTCTTCTCGGCGGCGCCGGTGGGTTCGACGTCCATCACCAGCTCCACGCGGGTGTGCGTGTCGTCCAGGCGCTGGAAGCTGACCGTGCCCTTCTGCCTGGTGTCGCCGCCGGTGGTGCGCCAGGTGATGCGCTCGTCCGGGAGCTGGTCCACGATCTCGGTGTCGAACTCCCGGTGGACCCCGCCGATCCTGGTGGTCCAGCGGTTGTGCCGGTCGTCGAGCTGCTGCACCTCCTCGACGCCCTCCATGAAGCTCGGGAACTCCTCGAACTGCGTCCACTGGTTGTATGCGGTGCTGACGGGGACGTCGACCTCGACGGACTCCCTCACCGTGCTCATGACTGCGACTCCTCTCGTCCGCCGCCGTGCGGAGGTGGCCGCCGCACGAACGTGCACGCCCGGCACATACCCGGTACCGGCGGAGCTACCGCCTCCGCCCCGGCCCGGGCTACCCGCGGGCCCGTAGCAGGAAGGAGTGACCCGCCGGGTCGGACAGCAGCCGGGCTTCCCGCGGAGTCCCCCGGTCGGTCACGTCCATCGGGGTCGCCCCGAGACTCACGGCCTCGCGTTCCGCCTCGTCCAGGTCCCCCGGAGGCAGCAGAACCAGCAGATGGGCCTGCTGGGCGTCCTCCGGGCGGGGCCAGCTCGGGGGCGCGAGTCCGTGATCGCGCTGGAACCCCAGTACGGAACCGTCCTCTCCGGCGACCTCGATGAGATCGGGGTCGGACGTCCTCCGCACCTCGGCGCCGAGCAACGCCGCGTAGAACTCGGCCAGCGCCTCCGGCTCGGCGCAGTCGAGGGCGAGCATCGCCGTCTTGGGAACCGCCATATCCCCTCCCCTTCGGCAGGACTTCACGGGTGGGTACAGCGGGTACCCCCGCTCCGAGCCTTCAGTCACGTCCCTGCCCTCGGTCACGGCGAGGCAGTGGGCTCGCGGAGCCGACGGACGCTTCGGGGCCGGCGGGACGCCCCGGTCCCTGGACGGGGCCGCCGCGCACGCGCCCGGCGCGGCTGCGGCACCGGGCACATCGCACAGACCCCGTCGCGCAGCGGCCGGTCTCCTCACGGACGGGCGGGCCCCGGGCACTCGGGGTGACCGGCCCGGCGGGGGCCGGACGAGCGGAGTAGCGTGAGAACTCCAGTCTCGCGTGTCCGGACTCGCGCGAAGTGGAGATGGGCGGCTGTCGTGTCTACGTCAAGTCATGCGCTGTTCGGCGCTCCGTGCTGGGTGAGCCTCATGGCTCGTGACCTGCCGGCTGCGGAGGAGTTCTACTCGAAGGTGCTCGGGTGGGTGTTCCGTCCGACCCGGCTGGGCGAGGAGTTCTCCGTCGGCTTCCTGGACGGCACTCCGGTCGCCGGTATCGGGGCGCTCGCGGACAGCCTGGCGGTCGCCGTGGCGTGGACGCCGTACTTCGCGGTGGACGACGCGGACGCGACCGCGGCACGTATACACGAGCGCAGTGCCACGGTGGCAGTGGGGCCGCTCAGCTTCGGCACCGGCCGGGCCGCGCTGGCCGCGGACCGCGACGGCGCCGTGTTCGGCATCTGGCAGGGCAAGGCCATCCCCGACTGGAGCATGGGGACCGACAAGGCCCCCGCCTGGCTGGAACTGCGCACCCGCGACGCCTTCGAAGCGGCGATCTTCTACGCCGAGGTACTGGACTGGGCCTGCGCACAGCCAGGCTGCTGCCAGGTCGCCTACGAGGAGGACCACGTCGTCCTCCGCCACCAGGGGGACGTCGTCGCCCGGATCACCGGCGGGGCGGCCGGCGAGGCCCCCGACCCGCACATCCGCCCCCGCTGGCACGTGTACTTCTACGTGCCCGACGTGGACTCCGCCGTTCGTACGGCAGTCGGTCTCGGCGGCCGGGTCGCCGCACCGGCCCGACCGACCGGGACGGAGGACTGGATCACCCTCGTCGACCCCGACGGCGGCCTGTTCACCGTCACGTCGAACGACCCGGTGCCGGCGGCTGCTTCCTCCACGCGCTGAGCCCGCCGTCCTCCGGCCTTCGGCCGGCGAACGGGGGCCGGGAGGTGCGGGCGCCCACGGCATCCTGGCCGGCCCCGTGTCGACGGGACCGGCCAGGAGCGGATGCGAGAGCCGTGTCAGTGACGGCGTGCGGACGCGCGCTGCGGACGCCGCGTACGGAGCAGCAGGACTCCCGCGACGAGCAACACGGCTCCGGCCGCGGACGGCCACAGCTGGGCACCCGTCTCGGCGAGCCCGCCGCCCTGGCCCGCGACCACGGGCCCGTTGTCGCCGTTGGGCTCGGGAGCGTTCTCCTCCGCGTCCTTCGTGACCTGGGCGGCGGGTTCGCCGTCGCCCGCACCGGTCTGCGACGAGCCGTTCGACCCGGCGGACGAACCGGCGAGGACTTCGGGGTCCTTCACGTCACCGCCGCCCTCCGGGGCGTTCTGCTCCCCGGAGCCGTCGCCGTCGTCGCCCGAGCCGTCCTGACCGGCACCGGCGGCAGCGCCGGGCTTGTCGTCCCCGCCGGGGGCACCGGGTGCGTCCTGACCGCCGGCTCCACCCTCGGCGGGCGGGTTGTCCCCACCGGGGTTCTGCGGCTCGCCCGGTGCGCCGGGTGCGTCCTGACCGCCACCGTCGTTCGGCGGGGCCGGGTCAGCCGGCTTCTCCCCGTTGCCGGCGTCGCCGTTGTCCCCGCCACCGTTGCCGTCACCGCCACCGTTGCCGTCACCGCCGTCGGCGGGAGGTGCGCCCGCATCGCCGGGACCGCACTCGCGGCCCTCGTTGATGCAGCTCACCAGCTCCTCCATCAGGTTCTCGTCGAAGACGTTGATGAAGTCGCCGTGGTCGGTGATGGGCTTGTGCAGCTGCTCCGGGAAGGAGTCGACCGCGAAGACGCTCGGGTTCGCCCCGTCGAAGACCGGCGGCGGCACGTCGTAGACGATGCGCTGCACGAGCTGCGGAATGGCCCGGAAGCCATTGGGGCAGGCACCGTTGTCCTGGGCGAAGGCGACATGGGTCCGGTGGTTGGCGCTGTCGGTGTTCTGGCCGTCCCAGCAGCTCTGGAACTTGAAGGTCCGCACCACCTGGCTGCCCTCGGGGCAGATCGGGTACTTGTCCTTCAGCTGGCGGTCCTCGAACCCGGTGCAGCTCCACGACGCGTTCGCGTTCGCGTCACCGTTGACGAACGCCTTGGCATCGCCGGTGATGATCCGGAGGAACCGCGGCATCGCCGTCACCTTGGACCGCGGGTTGCCGACGAAGTTCAGCGTGACCTGCGACGGCGTCTGGATCTCGCCGACGTTCTGGTCCTTGCCGCCGCCGTCGGCGTTGGCGTCGTTCTCCTGCTGGCCGTTCTGCAGCCGCAGCACCGGCCAGTAGTACGTCGACCTGTCGCCCTGGTCCACACAGGTCGTCTGCCCGTTGGCGAGGTCGTCGTCGCTGGCGAAGGCGTCGTTGGCCTGGTTGCCCACGTAGTCGTGCATGTGGTGGGCGCCGTTGGCGACACCGGGAGCGACGATCACGTTGTCCGGGTTGAACTTCCCGTTCTCGTTCACACCGCACTCGGTCGCGAACGTACCCCGGGACGCGTTCTGCTGATCGGGCGGGTTGTTGACGTTCGGCTGGACGGACTGGATGTCGACGAAGTCGGACTGCTCGGGGCCGTTGCCGGCCTGACCGCCGTTGCCGTCGCCCTGGCCGTTGTCCTGGCCCTGGTCCTGACCGCCGTTGTCCTGGTCCTGGCCGTCGCCCTGACCACCGTCCTGCCCCTCGTTGTCGGCGTCGTCCTCCTTCAACTCGCAGGCCGCCATGGACTCGAGGCCCTTCGGGCGTTCGCCGGACCGGCCGATCGCCGTCGAGATGCGGTCGAGGCTGGCCGTCCGCTTGTCCTCCAGCGGACCGAGGACCGCGTTCTCTGCGAACTTCGGGTCCCGCGCGACCTGTTCCTTCTGCTCGGCGAACCGCTTGTACGCCTCCGTGATCTGGCTGTCCATCGCGGCCAGTTCCTTGTCGACCTCCTGCCGAGCCGCGTCCGGCACCTCCGAGATCCCGTTCGCGACCTCAGGACACTTGATGGTGGACGCCGCAGCACCGGCTCCGAGAGTCTGGTTCTGCGACTGCCCCCACCCCTCGCCGGCCGAGGCATAGGTGTTGACGGCGATCAGCCCGCCCCCGCCCAGCATGAGCGCGATCGAGGCCGCAACTACTCTCCTGCCGCCCGTTGAGCGTCTGCGTGCACTTCTTCTCAATGGAACTCCTGTGCGTCTCTGCCGGTTCGCGCGTGGACGCGAACGGCTGTGGGGGACCCGCTGAGTTCCATACGGACGCGTGCCGCCGAGTGTTCAAAGCAGTCCGCAACTCGTCGCCCCCCTGGGGGGTGGGACGGCCACCGGAGGCACTTACTCGCAGCCCCGCGGCGGGCCCCGGGACACCGCGGCTTCAGCCGCCGGCGCCGCTGCCACGCACCACGGCGACGGGGCAGGCAGCATGATGGAGCATGGCCTGACTCACCGATCCCAGCAGCAGCCCCTTGAAGCCCCCGCGCCCCCGGGCACCGACCACGAGGACCTGGGCCGACGCGCTCGCGTCGATCAGAGCCTTCCGTGTGTCGGCCCGCACGACCTGGTGCTCAACCGGGACACCCGGATAACTCGCCGGCCGGCCCGCCAGCGCCTCCGCCAGCAGACGTTCCTCCGCCTCCATGAGCGCGCCCGGTGGATTGGCGTACGGCATCGAGGGGTCCTGCGGGGGCGGAAGCGGAGCGTTCCACGGCGTGAAGGCGTGGAGGGCGAGCACTCCGGTCCCGCGCAACGCGGCCTCCGCGAAGGCGAAGTCGACCGCCGCCTCACTCGCGGGAGAACCGTCGACGCCCACCAGGACTGGACCACCGCTGTGGGAACGCTCCCGGACCACCAGCACGGGGCATCGTCCGTGCGCCGCCAGATGCACGGCCGTGGACCCGACCAGGAGCCCGACGAAACCGCCCATCCCGCGGGAACCGACGACGACCAGTTCCGCTCCCCGGGACTCCGTACCGAGCACGGTCAACGGCTCGCCCGACACCACGGCGGAGGCGACCTCCACTTCCGGTGCGGTGGCCGCGGCCCGCTCGACCGCTTCGGCCACGAGCCGGTCGGCCGCGTTCCGCAGACCGCCCTGGGGAGGCCCGTACGGCGACGGGCCCAGCGGCACGTGCATCCTGTCCCAGATGAACGCGTGCACGACCCGGAGCGTGGCCCCGCGCCACCGGGCCTCCCGGGCCGCCTCCTCGACCGCGGCCAGACCGGACGCCGATCCGTCCACTCCCACAACCACCAGGCCGCCCATGCCGCCGCCTTTCGACCGGGTCTCCGTCCTCACCACCAGACTCACCTCGGTCGCGTCCCGCCGCCACAGCGGCGGGCCGCTCGGAGCAGACACCCGCACGACCGCGCCACGCGTCCGGCCCCCTCAGCCGCGCCTCCCCCTGAACGGCGGCACGGCGTCCTCGTCGCCCTCCCCGGCCCCCCTCGGCCTCCCCGCCCTCGCCGCATCCGCCGTGCGTGTCCGGTGGTCCCGCACGGCCGAGTCCATACGGCCGAGTCCATGTCGCGCTCCGGCGGAGTCCTGTCCATGGCGGTCGCCAGGTCCTCCAGCGCCTGCAACTGGAGTTCCGCCCCGCGCCGCACCACCCGCTCCTGCAGGCCGCCCTGGCCGTGCACCGCGTGCGCCCAGGCGTCGAGCGCCTCCTCCACCCGGTCCCACTGCGGGTTCCGCCGCTCGCGTACGTCACGGGCGGCCCGGGAGGTGTCCGCCTCCATGGCACGGCGGCGATCGGCACCCAGTAGCCGTGACCCGGGGAGCAGGCTGCCCGTCACATACCCCACCGGGGCCACCACCGCCAGCCGCAGGGCGAGCCCGATCACGACTGCGACCCCGGCGGCCGCACGGATCGCGACCAGGGGTTCGAGCCGCTTGCGTTCGACCGCCAGGCCGGTGCGCCCCGCGGCCGGCCGGGCGGCGGCTGCCGGGTGGGCCGCAGCCCTCGCGTGCGCACGAGGCGGGCCACGTGCGCACGGCGCCGACGTTCGCGGCGTGCGGCCCGGCGCTGCCGGTCCGGGCGCGCGCCCCCAGGAGCCGGGAGGGTCACACCATGGCACCGTCGATGTAGCACCAGCGCCAGTCCTCACCCGGTTCGAAGGACTGCACGATCGGGTGACCCTCGGTCGCGGCGTGCCCGCCGGCGTGCTTGAGCGGCGAGGAGTCGCAGCACCCGACGTGACCGCAGGTGAGGCAGAGTCTCAGGTGGACCCAGCGCGATCCGAGCTGCAGGCACTCCTCGCAGCCCTCGGGAGTGTTCGGCGACACCGCACGCACCATGTCGAGATGCGGATCGGTCTCCATCACGGGCGGCCTCCTTCGGCGGCTTGCGGGAGTCTGTGGCGACCCCGCAGATTGTGTTCGACCCACTGGCGCAGAGCGGATGCGGGAGCCGCGCCCGTCTGTCGGGCGATGACCTCTCCCCGGTCCACAAGGATCAGGGTGGGCACGGCCTGCACCTGGAACTTCTGTGCGATGCGCGGCGACTGGTCGACGTCGACCCTGACCAGCTTGATCCGTCCGGCCAGTTCCCGTGCGACCTGCTCCAGTGCCGGACCGACCGTGCGGCACGGCCCGCACCAGGTGGCCCACAGGTCGACGAGCACGACGGGCGCGGCCTTCTCCGCGACCTGCTCGAAGTCGTCGTCGCCCGCGTCGGCGATCCATGGGAGCGGGGCCCTGCAACTCCCGCAGCGCGGGCGGCCGTCGGCGGCCGCCGGCACGCGGTTGCCTCGCCCGCACTCGGTGCACGCGACCGTTCCGCCGTCCGTGTCGGTCGGGTTCATGGGGCTCACGCGGCCTCCTGGACGGGTCGCGGACGGCTGGGCGCGTCGTCGTAGGTGACGGCGAGTTCTCCGTCCCGCTCGCCGACCCGGACCGTCGAGCCGTCCCGCACGTCACCGCGGATCAGCGCACGGCCGACCAGGGTCTCGACCTCGTGGGATATGTAACGGCGCAGCGGCCGGGCACCGTAGACGGGGTCGAAGCCCTGCTCGGCGATGTGCTCGCGGGCGGCGTCGGTGAGTTCCAGGGTGATCCGGCGCTCCGCGAGCCGGCGGCGCAGATCATCGAACTGAAGGTCGACGATCTTCTTGATCTGTGCCATGCCGAGGGGCTTGAACAGTACGACGTCGTCGACGCGGTTGAGGAACTCCGGCCGGAAGTGCGCCTGCAGATCGCCCATGACCAGGGCCCTGGTCTCGGGCTTGATCTCGCCGTCGGCGGTGACTCCGTCGAGCAGGTACGTCGACCCGATGTTGGAGGTCATGATGACGACTGTGTTGCGGAAGTCGACCGTGCGGCCCTGGGAGTCGGTGATCCGGCCGTCGTCGAGCACCTGCAGCAGGGTGTTGAAGACGTCCGCGTGCGCCTTCTCGATCTCGTCGAACAGGACGACGGAGTACGGCTTGCGGCGGACTGCCTCGGTGAGCTGCCCGCCCTCCTCGTAGCCGACGTATCCCGGGGGCGCGCCGACCAGCCTGCTGACGGTGTGCCGTTCCTGGTACTCGCTCATGTCCAGGCGGATCAGGCTCTCCTCGCTGTCGAAGAGCGCCGCCGCCAGCGCTTTGGCAAGCTCGGTCTTGCCCACGCCGGTCGGGCCGAGGAAGACGAACGAGCCGATCGGCCGCCGCGGGTCCCGGATGCCGGAACGGGCCCGGATGATGGCGTCGGTGACGAGCTTGACCGCCTCGTCCTGGCCGACCACGCGCTCGCCGAGAATCTCGTCGAGGCGGAGCAGCTTCTCGCGCTCGCTCTCCTGGAGCCGGGTGACGGGGATGCCGGTCCACGCGGCGACGATCTCGGCGATCTCGTCCTCGGTGACGACCTCGTGCAGCAGCCGGTTCTCGCCCTGCTTGGCGGCGAGGGAGTCCTCCTCGGCCGCGAGCCGCCTCTCCAGTTCCGTGATCCTGCCGTAGCGGAGTTCCGCGGCGCGGTTGAGGTCGTAGTTCCGCTCGGCCTCCTCGGCGTCCTGCCGTGCCTGCTCGAGGTCCTGGCGGAGTTCCTGCACCCGCCTGATGGCCTGGCGCTCGGCCTCCCACTTGGCGTGCATGGCGTCGGCCTCGGCACGCAGGTCGGCCAGTTCGCGCCGGAGTTCCTCGAGGCGCTTGCGGCTGGCGGGTTCGGTCTCCGTGGCGAGAGCCGCCTCCTCGATCTCCAGCCGGGTGACCCGGCGGGTGATCTCGTCGAGTTCGGCCGGCATCGAGTCGATCTCCGTCCGCAGCCGGGCGCACGCCTCGTCCACGAGGTCGATCGCCTTGTCCGGCAGGTACCGGTCGGAGATGTAGCGGTGGCTGAGGACGGCCGCGGCGACGAGCGCGGTGTCCTGGATCTTCACTCCGTGGAAGACCTCCAGGCGTTCGCGCAGACCGCGAAGGATGGAGATGGTGTCCTCGACGCTGGGCTCGTCCACGACCACCTGCTGGAAACGGCGTTCGAGGGCGGCGTCGGACTCGACGTACTTGCGGTACTCGGCGAGGGTGGTGGCTCCGATCATATGGAGTTCGCCGCGTGCCAGCATCGGCTTGAGCATGTTCCCGGCGTCCATGGCGCCCTCGGGTCCGCCGCCCGCGCCGACGACGGTGTGCAGTTCGTCGACGAAGAGCAGGATCCGCCCCTCGGCGCCCTTGACCTCGCTGAGCACCGCCTGCAGCCGTTCCTCGAACTCGCCCCGGTACTTGGCGCCCGCGACCAGCAGGCTCATGTCCAGGGCGAAGATCGTCCGGTCGCGCAGCCCGTCGGGCACGTCCCCGCGTACGATCCGCTGGGCCAGTCCCTCCACGATCGCCGTCTTGCCGACGCCCGGGTCGCCGATCAGGACGGGGTTGTTCTTGGTCTTCCGGCTCAGGATCTGGATGACGCGGCGGATCTCCGCGTCGCGGCCGATGACCGGGTCCGTCCTTCCACCGCGGGCCTCGGCGACCAGGTCACGGCCGTACTTCTCGAGTGCCTCGTACGAACCCTCGGGGGTGGCGGAGGTGACGCGCTGGTGCCCGCGGATCTGCGTGAGGGCGTCCAGGAACGACTCCTTCGTGACGCCGAACTCCTTGAGCAGCCGGCCCGCGGAGGTCCTCGACCCCTCGTCCACGAGGGCGAGGACGAGGTGCTCGACGGAGACGTACTCGTCCTTGAGCCGCTTGGCCTCCTGCTCGGCGGTGTCAAGCACCTGTGCGAGCCGCTGGGTGATGAACACCTGGCCTGGCTGGGCCCCGGGTCCGGTCACCCTGGGCCGGCGGGCCAGCGACTCCGTCACGGCCCTGCGCAGCCCCAGGGTGTCGACGTCCGCCCGGTCGAGCAGCCGGGGCACCACGCCCTCGGGCTGGTCGACGAGGGCGAGCAGCAGATGCTCGCCGTCGACCTCGGTCTGGTCGAGCCGTCCGGCGATCGTCTGTGCCTCCCGCAGGGCTTCCTGCGACTTCTGGGTCAGCCGGTTCATATCCACGATTCATCACTCCTGGCGCCGGAGTTGCTGCGCCTCAGCGCGTCCTCCAGTTCGCTGATCCGGTCGAGCAGATCGAGCACCAGACCGAGGGAGGCGTAGTCGAGGTGCAGTCCGGCCCGTAGGCGCTGGATGCGGGCCAGTGCCGAGGGGGCGCTCCGGTCGAACCACAGCCGTCCGTCGGCACCTCGGGTCGCGTCGATCAGGCCGAGCGCGACGAACCGCCGGACGGCCTCGGGGTGGAGGGAGGCTCGGCGTGCGACGGCGTCCAGGTCCAGCCGGGGGACGGGATCCATCGCGTAGCGCCGTACGACGACGCTCACGCCCGACTGGCGGGCCGGTGGTGCGGCCGGGCGGTGTCCTGGGGCCCGTCCGGAGGACCGGGGGTCGTGGGTCATCCTGGCTTCCTCGGGTCGAAGGTGGAGTCGGCGGCGAGTCGGCCGAACAGTTCGTGTTCGCTCTCGGAGAGCTTCGGCGGCACCATGATCCGGACCTCCGCGTAGAGATCCCCGTCGCCGCCGCGGGGGTTGGGCATCCCCTGGCCTCGCAGCCGCAGCCTGCGGCCGCTCGACGAACCGCCGGGCACGGTGACCTTCGCCGTGCCGCCGGGAGTGGGAACGGGCACGGTGGCACCGAGCGCGGCCTCCCAGGGTGTGACCGGGAGGACCACGTGGATGTCACGGCCCTCCAGCCGGAACCGCGAGTCCGGTGTGATCCGCACCCGCAGGAGCAGGTCGCCCGGCGACCCGCCGCCGCTCCCCCGGCCGCCCTCCCCGGCCAGCCGGATGCGCTGGCCGTCGACGACCCCGCGGGGAACGGAAACGTCGTAGGTCCGCGGACCGTCCGGTCCGGAGAGGGTGATGCCGCGCCTGCCGCCGTGGTAGGCCTCCTCGACGCCGAGCGGGAGCTCCACCTCCTGGTCCGCGCCTGGCACGGGCCCCCTGGCCCTGGTCCCGCCGCGGCCGAACAGCCCGCCGAACAGGTCCTCGAAGTCCACGCCGGCGCCGCCGTCGTGGCCCTCGTATCCGTCGCCGAAGTCGGACACGAAGCGGACCCGGCGGCCGTCGCCGCCCGGGCCGGCGCCGGTCCGGGTGTACCCCCCGCGGCCGCCCCGGGCACCCGCGGCGGCCGCGGCCCGCTCGTCGTAGTCCTCCGGGACGTCCCGGAAGTGCTCGCCGAACCGGTCGTAGCGGCGGCGCGTGTCGGGGTCCGACAGCACGCCGTACGCCTCGTTGATCTCCCTGAACCGCTCCTCGGCCGCCGGGTCCTTGTTGATGTCGGGGTGGTGCCGGCGGGCCAGCTTGCGGAAGGCCGCCTGGATCTCGTCGGAACCGGCGCCGCGGCCGACCCCCAGCACGTCGTAGTAGTCACGCGCCATGGGCGTCACTCCTGCCGCTTGTTCACCACGACGGACGCGGGACGCAGCTGCCGGTCGCCCTCGCCGTAACCGGGCCGCTGCACCCGGACCACGGTGTTCGGCGCGGCCCCTGGGTCGTCGACGAGACCGACGACCTCGTGCCGGGCCGGGTCGAACGGCACACCCGTCTCCTCGTAGCGGGGGTATCCGAGTCCCCGGAGGACGTCGACGGCCAGATCGCGCACGGCCTTGACGCCCTCCAGCACGGCGGACTGGTCGGATCCCGCGTGCTGGAGGGCGAGTTCGAGATTGTCGACCACCGGAAGCCAGGCGGCGGACGTGCGGGCCCGCTCGTCGCTCCGCTCGCGCTGCAGCTCCCGCGCATGACGCTTGCGGAGGTTGTCCAGATCCGCGAGGGAGCGCCGCCAGCGGTCCCGGACCTCGTCGAGTTCCGCGGTGGGTTCCCCGGAGTCCGGCTGCTCCTGCGCGGCCGGTGCCCGGGTGGGCTCCTCCGGCGGAACGGGTGCGTCGTCGGTGGTCATGTACCGTCTCAGCCCTTGTCGAACTCGGCGTCGATCACGTCGTCGTCGGACCCTCCGACTCCGACCGACGCACCGTCGTCGGCCCCCGCGCCCGGCGCGGCACCGGCGGCGGCACCGGCCCGGTGGGCGGACAACGAGGCGTGGATCTGCTGGAGTTCGGACGTCAGCGACCTGACCCGGTCGGCCGGCGCCTCCTCCTGAACGGCCTGCCGGGCGTCGCCCACCAGGATCTCCGCCCTGGCCTTCTCGTGCGGCGGCGCGGCGTCGCCCAGGTCCCGGAGTGCGCGCTCGACCTGGTAGGCCACGGCGTCCAGTTCGTTGCGGGCGTCGACGGCCTCGCGCAGAGCGTGGTCCTCGCCGCGGTGGCGCTCGGCCTCCCGGACCATCCGCTCCACCTCGCCCTGGTCGAGGTTGGAGCCCTCGCTGATGGTGATGCCCTGCTCGGCTCCCGTGTCCTTGTCGCGTGCCGTGACGTTCAGGATGCCGTTGGCGTCGACGTCGAAGGTGACCTCGATCTGCGGTTCGCCCCGGGGGGCCGGCCGGATGTCCTTCAGCTGGAAGCGCCCGAGGACACGGTTGTCGGCGGCCATCTCCCGCTCGCCCTGGAGGGCGACGACGTCGACGGCCGGCTGGTTGTCCTCGGCGGTGGAGAACGTCTGCGTACGGCGAACGGGGACCGTCGTGTTCCGTTCGACGAGCCTGGTCATCACACCGCCGCGGGTCTCCACGCCCAGCGACAACGGGGTCACGTCGAGCAGCAGGACGTCCTTGACCTCGCCCTTGAGCACGCCCGCCTGGATCGCGGCGCCCAGGGCCACGACCTCGTCGGGGTTCACGCTCATGTTCGGCTCCTTGCCGCCCGTCAGCCGGCGGACGAGGGCCTGCACGGCCGGGATGCGGGTGGACCCGCCGACGAGGATGACCTCGTCGATGTCGTTCCCGGTGACCTTGGCGTCCGCCATGGCCTGTTTGACGGGCTCCAGCGTCCGCTCGACGAGGTCGGAGGTGATCTGCTCGAACGTGGACCGCATGACGGTTTCCGTGAGGTGCTTGGGGCCGGCCGCGTCGGCGGTGATGAACGGAAGGCTGACCTGCGTCTGGGTCACGGAACTCAGTTCGACCTTGGCCTTCTCCGCGGCCTCGAACAGCCGCTGCAGCGCCTGGGGGTCCTGGCGCAGGTCGATGCCGTCGTCCTGCTGGAACCTGTCGGCCAGGTGGTCGACCAGCCGCCGGTCGAAGTCGTCGCCGCCGAGGTGACTGTCGCCGGCGGTGGACCGTACCTCGACCACGCCGTCGCCTACGTCGAGCAGGCTCACGTCGAACGTGCCGCCGCCGAGATCGAACACCAGCACCGTCTCGTGGCCCTTCTTGTCCAGGCCGTAGGCGAGGGCCGCGGCGGTCGGCTCGTTGATGATGCGGAGCACTTCCAGACCGGCGATCCTTCCGGCGTCCTTGGTGGCCTGGCGCTGGGCGTCGTTGAAGTACGCGGGAACGGTGACGACCGCCTCGGTCACCCGCTCCCCCAGCTGTTTGCCCGCGTCGTCGACCAGTTTGCGCAGCACCAGCGCGCTGATCTCCTCCGGTGAGTACAGCTTGCCCCGCACGTCGAAGCGTGCGTTGCCGTGCTCGTCCGGAACGACGTCGAACGCGACGGCCTTGGCCTCGTCGGAAATCTCGTCGTAGCGGCGGCCGATGAACCGTTTGGCCGAGTAGATCGTTCCCTTGGGGTTGAGGATCGCCTGGCGGCGTGCCAGCCGGCCGACGAGCCGTTCCCCGGTGTCGGTGAAGGCGACGACGGAGGGGGTCGTGCGGCTGCCCTCGGAATTCGGGAGGACTGCGGCCTCTCCCCCCTCCCACGCCGCGATCACCGAGTTGGTGGTCCCCAGGTCGATTCCGACTGCCTTGGCCATGAGGTTCTCCTTCGTCGCACGACGCGCGGTTCACAGGTCGGGAAGCGGATGCCCGGGTCGGTGGCACGGGCGCGCGGCTGCGCGGGGGCGGCGCCGCGCCGGAACGGCTCGGCTGGTCGCCGCGTCCGGCGGTCCGGCCGCCGCTCATGGGGCGGGTGCCATCGGCGCCGTCGGCCGGGCGCCTGCTCCGGCGCCGCGCCCCGGACGACTCGCGGCCTGCTCCTGCCACGTCCACACACGGGTCCGCTCCCGTCCTGCCAGTACAAGCCTGACGGATATCGACCAATCGGGGCAATTCGGACCATCGCCGCCGATCCTTGCGAGGCTCGGGGCCCGGCCCCGGACCTCACCGCCGGCGAGGGTTGCGCCACCCCGTCCGCACGCACGGCCGGAGCGGCGACGCGGGCCCCTGCACCCTCCCTGCGCCGGCAGGGGCCCGGCCGCGCGATCGAAGCCGCCCCCGCCGGGCAGCCGGGCGCGGCGGAGGACCACCACCGGCGTGGGCGGGCCGAACGCGATCACGCCAGGAGGCGCGTGAACGGAGACCGTGCACAGGGGACGAACGCCCGCGTCCGCCCGGGCCGCCCGCGGCACCGGACGGACGGGGGATCAGCGACCCGGCGGCGGCACGGGGAAGCCGGCGCCAACACCCGCGGCCCGGTGCGGCGATGGGAACCAAGTCGTTATCGGGGGCGGAGTGAACCCCGGTTCTCAGAAGGAGTACTGTGCGCTGCCATCAGACCAGGTGTTCGGACCTCCATGGAGGATTGATGAATGCACCCACCCGTGCGTGGAAGCGCTCGGGCGCTCTTATAGCGGGCGCTGCCTTCGGGCTCGTCGGAGTGGGCCTGAGTGCCGCTCCGGCGTCGGCCCACACGCCCGTCTGGACGGTGACCTGCTCCGAGGTCACGGTCGATCTCAAGGCGTACAGCCCCAACGTCACCAACACGGTGACCGTCACCGTCGACGGCAAGGACCTGCTGCCCACCGAAACGTTCGGGCGCGAGTTCAGCAAGACGCTGCAGCTGCCCGAGCACAAGGCCGAGGTCGAGGTGCGGCTCGTGGTGAAGGCAGGCGACGGCGACCGGTTCTCGCGCGACGAGACCAAGACCGCGCCCGTCTGCGAGACCCCGGAACCTTCGGGGACGCCGGAGCCCTCGAAGACGCCGGAGCCCTCCGAGACCCCGGAGGAGCCGGAGCCCTCGGACACCCCGAGCTCGGAGCCGCCCAGCTCCGAGGCGCCGCCCGCGCCCGAGCCGAGCACGCCGCCCCTCGCGGAGACCGGCGGATCCAGCGCCACGCCCGTGATCGCGGGCGCCGCTGCCGCTGCGGTCGCGGCCGGGGCCGGCATCCTCGTGGTGACGCGCCGGCGCCGCGCCGGCCGCGGCTGACCGCCGTACGCGCAAGGCCGGTTCCGTGCCCCGCGGCCCTCATGGGCCGCGGGGCACGGCCATGGTCCGGTGCCGTCACTCTCCGGTGATACGGCGGGCCCTCCGGGCCGTCACAAGGAGGTGCCGGCGGAACCCGTCTCGCTGCCCAACCGCGGCACCTCCGCGGGCAGGGAATCCGGTGCGCTCCGGGCCGCGGAGCCCGAAGGCCGAGCTGCCCACGGCCCCGGCGACGGCACTGGAGGCGCCTGGACGCCGTCCACGGGACGGTCCGGGCGACGGCGCCCGCGAGACGGTTCCTGCGGTGTGCGGTCCACGCGCGAAGTCGTCGGTGAAATCGCGCCGTTGGGGCTTCCGTGCCGGCGCTGGCATGATGGCGCCGTCCGCAGGGACGGTCCGGCGCGGGCCCGTCGGCGCAGTCCGCGAACGGGCGGCCCCGCTCCCCGGAAGCGGGCTCACCAATCCCCCGACGCACGGTGGCAGCCGCGTGCCATGATCACGGCATGAACGACAGAGGGCTGGGGCGTGCGGTGGTCCTCGCGGTGTCGGCCGCGGTCCTGGCCACCGGGTGCGGGCTGTCGGCGGAGCTGGACCGCGAGGCCGATCCCGCGCGGACGGGAGCGGACGCCCGCCCCGGGCGCCCGGCGACCGGTCCTCCCGTACCCGACCCTCCCGGCTCCCGACCCTCGTCCGGTGTGCGCGCCCCCTCACGGGAAGCCGCCGGGGAGCGGCCCCCGCACGGAGCGCGCGACTGCCCGGCATCGGGCGTACGGGTGTCGACCGGCATGGTCAGCGCCACCATGGGCCTGCGAGCCATGCCCGTCACGATCAGCAACTGCGGCACTCGCGACCAGCGGCTGAACGGCTATCCGGACGTCCGGGTGCGCGACGTGGACAAGCGGCCCATGGACGTGACGGTTCTCAAGGGGCCGGAACCGATCACCCGGCTCGACGACCCGGGCCCGCATCCGGTCCCGCTGCGCCCCGGGGAGTCGGCACGCAGCGTGTTCGTCTGGCGCTACTCCGCCGTCGACGCGGCGACCCTGAGGGGCAGCGGGGTGTACGTGGAGATCGGCCCGAGCGCCGGCGCCGCCCGGCAGACGGTCGTGCCGGAGGGCGGCCTCGACATCGGCGAGACGGGCCTGCTCGGCACGACCGCGTGGACGAAGACCACGGGCTGAAGCCGGTGGTCACGGTGCGGGGTGGGACTCCGGCCGTGGGGCCGGGCGGGTGCACATGCCTGCCGTCAGGATCGCCCCTCGGCCTACGCGTCCTTCTCGGCGCGCTTCTCCCTGAGGCGCACGGCCTCCTTGCGCACCTCGGCCTGGGTCGCGCGCTCCCGCCGGAGCCACTCGGGGCTCTCCTGCTTCAACGCCTCGATCTGCTCCGTGGTCAGGGCCTCCGTGACACCGCCACGGGCCAGGCCGGAGATGGAGACGCCCAGCTTCGCCGCGACCACGGGGCGCGGGTGCGGGCCGTTGCGCCGCAGCTCGCGGAGCCACTCGGGCGGCTCGGACTGGAGCGCGTTGAGCTCGTCGCGCGAGACGACACCCTCCCGGAACTCCGCAGGGGTGGCTTCGAGGTACACACCCAGCTTCTTGGCCGCCGTGGCGGGCTTCATGGTCTGGGTGCCGTGGTGCGACGTCATGCGACAAGGATATCGAGTGCCTGCACGAGCTCCGACCACGCCGGATAACCTGGAGCGGTGACTGGCTCGGAAGCTCCCCCCTCGTTCAGGCTCGCCTACGTACCCGGCGTGACTCCTGGCAAATGGGTGCGGATCTGGCAGGAGCGGCTGCCCGACGTCCCGCTGGACCTCGTCGCGGTGCCGGCCGCCGAGGCGCCGGGGCTGTTGCGCGACGGGGGCGCCGACGCCGGTGTGGTGCGACTGCCCGTCGACCGCGCCGTCTTCAGCGCCATCCCGCTCTACACGGAGACGACGGTGGTCGTCGTACCGAAGGACCACTCGATCGCGGCCGTGGACGAGGTCTCCCTGGAGGACCTCGCCGAGGACGTCGTGTTCCACCCGCTGGACGACACCCTCGAGTGGCGGGACCTCCCGGGACGTCCCGCGATCGAGCGCCCGGCGACGACCGCGGACGCGATCGAGCTGGTGGCCGCGGGGGTGGGTGTGCTGGTGGTCCCGCAGTCCCTCGCCCGTCTGCACCACCGCAGGGACCTGACGTACCGCCCGGTCACGGACGCCCCTCAGTCGGCCGTCGCCCTGTCCTGGCCCGAGGAGCGGACCACCGATCTGGTGGACGACTTCATCGGCATCGTCCGCGGGAGGACCGTCAACAGCACGCGGGGCCGCCGCCCCTCCGACGCGGAGCAGCCGAAGGACCAGCCGAAGGACAAGGCCCGGCGCTCCGGCCGCCCGGCGGCGGGCGGCAGGACCGCTTCCGGGGGACGGCGCGGTGCCGCCGCCGGGCGCGGCGGCGCTTCCGCCGGGCGCAAGGGTGCCCGGCCAGGCAAGCCGCGCCGCCGCTCCTGATCCACGGAGGTCCGTTCGGGCGCCGTCCGGACACGGGAACGCGGGTGCCCCGGGAGGTCCTCCCGGGGCACCCGCGTTCGCGCAGTCGGCGGCCGGAGCCGAGCTACCAGCGGTACCAGCGTCCTCGGCCGCCACCGGGCCCGGCCGGCCGGATGACGAAACCGAGGAGCCAGACGACCAGGACGATCGCGGCGATCCACCAGAGCGCTTCGAGAGCGAATCCGGCACCGAAGAGCAGCGCGGCGAGTATGAGAACCAGCAGCAAAGGAACCATGTTTATCAACCTCCGAAGCCACGGTTGCCCGGGCTCCGCGGATTCACACCTGTGGCACGTTCGATGATTTCGCCGTGCTTTCCCGGACGGACCGGGGTTTGACATCGCGGGCTCCGGTTACTCGACGCAGTGCACCTGTCGTCGACTTCCGGGAAGTGAGAGTCATGGCTGCGGACGAGAAGACCCAGGCCAGGATCGAGCAGGCCAAGGGCAAGGTGAAGGAGACCGTGGGACGCGCGGTCGGCAACGAGCGGATGACCGCCGAGGGGCGCGCCGAACAGTCGAAGGGCGACATGCGCGCGGCGAAGGAGAAGGCCAAGGACGCCTTTCACCGCTGAGGCTTGCCCTACGGCCCCGAGGCCCGGTATTCGCGCGGCGAATACCGGGCCGGCCTCTTTCTTCGCGCGGGTCACCGGAATGGCAGCTCACCGAACGACCGTGCCCGGCAAATGACCGGTCGCCGAACGACCACCCGGCGAACCACCGCTCATCGATGACACCGCGCCCCCAAAGCCCGTGCGGACCGAGGCCCGCCGCAAGGCCGCCCCCGCTCCCGGCCCGGCCGCGTCCCCGATACCCCACGTGCCGTTGCCCCGCCCGTCCGGCCGCGCACCCGCGGAGTCCGGCGCCCACGCCCGGGCGGCCGGCGAAACCGCCGGCCGCGCCGCCCGCCCCGTGCACGACGGTTCGGCACACCGGCCGCCCGCCCGGGTGCGAGATCCCGCCGCTCCGTTCCCGGGGGGTCGGCGGAGGCCGTCACGCCAAGCGGCACGTGATATTCCGGTAATCGAACACATCATGGACACTGGGTTCGGCCAACGGTACGGTGCGGCAACATGTGGCCGGAACCATCGGGGGCCGCGGACCGACGGACGCTCAGTGTGTCGACTTCCTGCGGAGGGGGCCGTTTTGCGTGTCGCCAAGTTCTGTGAGGACGCTCGTGGTGGGGTGCCCAGCGTCGACGCTCTCAGCCGGTCCGCACTCGCGGTACTCCACCTGAACGGCAGGTTCACGGCCGAGCTCAACAGGCTGACGCTGGCTCACGGGCTCAGCGCGGCCCAGTGGCAGGTCCTCAACACCATAGGGAACGGGCCGCGACCGGTCTCCGACGTGGCCCGCCTCCTGGGTGTCACCCGGCAGAGCGTGCAGCGTACGTCCGATGTGCTGGTGAGTCGGAGGCTGGCAGCCTACCGGGACAACCCCGCACACCGGCGCGCCAAACTGCTGGAGGCCACCGACGGCGGCAGGGCGGTCCTGCGCGGAATCGAGCCCGGCCAGGCCGAACTGACCCGCCGACTGTGCGGAGAACTGGGTGGCGAGGATGGATTCCGCAAGATCATCGAGGTGCTTGGCGAATTGTCGCGGGCCCTCTGCGCCGTCGCACCGCAAGCCCGTTCCTGAGTCTGCGAGGACCTTGTGGGGCCACCGTGCCCGCACGCTCCGCGGTCCACCCGTCGGGGCTGGAAATCGCCCTACCGGAGGGGTTGTTGATGGCCGATTTCAAGTGCTTCCGTACTGTACCGTCAGCGCCTTGAACGGGGTCACATCGGGGGGACCTTTTGAACCAGTTAGTCTTCAGATTGCTCGGCCCCCTGCTGGTTCAGGCAGACGGGGTGCCGGTCCGGATCAAAGGCAGACGCCAGTCCACCGTCCTCGCGGTGCTGCTCCTCTCCGCCGACCGGATCGTGTCCGTGGACACCCTGGTGGACGCGGTGTGGCCGGACAGCCCTCCGGCGACCGCCCGCAACCAGATCGCCATCTGCGTCGCCACGCTGCGCAAGACCTTCAAGGAAGCGGGCGAGAGCGAGCTGCTGCTGACGTCCCCGCCCGGATACGTACTCGCCCGCGGTGAGCACCGCATCGACGTGATGGAGTTCCTGCAGCACGCGGAGCAGGGGCGGGACGCCGCACGCCACGGCCGGGCCGAGGACGCCTGCGTGCTGCTGGAGGAGGCTCTCAGCAAGTGGCGGGGGGCGGCTCTCGACAAGCTCTCGGGCGAGCGGATCGAGGCGGAGGCGGCCAGGTTGGAACAGCTCCGGCTCGATCTGATGGAGGAACGCGCCGGTCTCATGCTGGAGCTGGGCAGACACCGGGTGCTGACCGGGGAGCTCGGTGAACTCGTCGCACGGCACCCCCTGCGGGAGCAGTCGCGCGAGCATCTGATGCTGGCCCTCTACCGCTCCGGACAGCGTGCCGAGGCCCTGGAGGTGTTCCGGCTGGGGCGCCGGCTGCTGAACGAGGAGCTGGGCATAGAACCGGGGCCCGCCCTGCAGCAGTTGCACGATCTGATCCTGCACGACTCGCCCGAGCTGTCCCGCCCGCCCGCCACCGCTCCCCCCGCGTCGGTCAGCGTCCTGACGGTGCCGGCACAACTGCCCGCGGACGTCATGCGGTTCACCGGGCGACAGCAGGAGCTGGCCGCCCTCGACCGGCTGCTCAAGGAGCCCTACCATCCGCACGCCCCCGCCTTGGCCACGGTCGTCGGTGTCGGCGGGGTGGGCAAGACCGCACTGTCCGTTCACTGGGCGAGTCAGGCCGCCGACCGTTTTCCGGACGGTCAGCTCTTCGCCGATCTGCGCGGCTACGACGAGGAGAACCCCCCGGTCTCCCCCGCCGCCGTGCTCGACCGCTTCCTGCGCGCGCTCGGGGTGCCGGCTCCGCAGATCCCGGAGGAGCCCGACGAGCGAGCGGCGCTGTACCGGAGCCTGCTCAGCACGCGCAGAATGCTGGTTCTCCTGGACAACGTACGGTCGTTCGCCCAACTGAGGCCCCTGCTCCCGGGCGGCGGCCGCAGTGTCGTCCTGGCCACCGGGCGCGAGGTCCTGGACGATGTGACCGGCGACTACACGGCCCTGCGGATCAGGCTGCGCGTCCTCCCGCCCGCCGAGGCCACCACACTGCTCACCAAGATCGCCGGCGCCGACCGCTTCGGCAGCGACCCGGTGGGACTCGAGCAGCTGAGCGCTCTGTGCGACTGCCTGCCGCTGGCGCTGCGGATCGCGGGAGCACGACTCGCGGCCAAACCCGGTCTCACCGTGCGCGGGCTGGTCGAGAGGCTGCGCGACCAGCGGCGGCGGCTGGACGAGCTGAGCCCGGAGGAGGGCGGGGTCCGGGCCGGCTTCCGGCTCACCTACCGGGACCTGTCACCCGAGGCGGCCCGGATGTACCGCCGGCTCGGGCTGCTGCGCACCCCGGACTTCGCGGCGTGGGCCGCGGCCGCCACCGTGGACACCAGCCTGTGGCGGGCCGAGGAACTGCTCGACCAGCTCGTGGACGCCCAGTTGCTGGAGGCCGTGGAACCGGTACCGGGCAGGCCCGACCGGTACCGGTTCCAGGACCTGCTCCAGCTCTTCGCGCGCGAGCGTGCCGAGGCCGACGAGACGGAGGAGCAGTGCGACGCCGCGCTGGAGCGCGCGTTCGCCGCCTGGCTGTGGCTCGCGGAAGAGGCACATCGGCGGCTGGACGGTGGGGACTTCCCGGTGGGCCGGCCGGCGCAGCGGGCACCGGCGTTCCTCTCCGGAGCGTCGGACGAACTGCTGGCCGCACCGCTTGACTGGTTCGAGTCCGAGCGGGCCGCGTTGGCGGACGTGGTGGCGCACGCGGCCGAGACGGGCCGGGCCCGGTACGCGTGGGCCCTGACGGAGAGCGCGGTGCCGCACTTCGAGACACGGAACTACCTGGAGGACTGGCAGCGTTGCGCCGACGCGGCCCTGTCCTCCGCCCGGCGTGTGGGCGATCGGGTGGGCGAGGCCACCATGCTGCGCCTGCTGGGCTCGCTCGCCATCTACCAGCGGCGCTACGAGCAGGCCGAAGGCTGGAACATGGCCGCTCTGCGACTCCTGCGGTGCAGCGACGACGTCCACGGGGCGGCGCTCGCCAAGCGGAACCTGGCGATGTGCGCCAGGCTCCAGGGGGACTGGGACCGGGCACTGGAGTTCTGCCGGGCTGCGCTGGAGGGCTTCTCCAAGGTGGGCGACACCCGCAACCAGGCCCATCTGCTCGGCTATCTGGCGCAGATCGAGCTGGACCGCGGGCAGGTGGGGCAGGCGCTCCCCCTGGCCGTGGAGGCGGTGGCGCTCAGCCGACGTTCCGGGTCGGTGCGCGCGGAGACCCAGAACCTCTACCGGCTCGCGGAGGCGCGGCTGTGCGCGGACGAACTGGACGACGCGGCCCAGTCGTTCCGCGAGGTGCTGCAGTTGTCCCGCAACGAGGGCGACCGGGTCGGCGAGGCACACGCGCTGCGCGGACTCGGCGAGACGCAGTGGAGCCAGGGCCTGCTCCCGGCGGCGGAGAGCACGCTGCGGCAGGCCCTGGAGATCACTGAGGAACTGTCCGACCGCTTCCTGTACGCGCGGGTGGAGACCGACCTCGGCTGTGTGGAGGCGCTGGGCGGTCGGCACTCGGCAGCGGCGGAGAGGTTCGAGCGGGCCCATGCCGCGCTCGGCGAAGTCGGGGCCCAGCCCTGGCGGGAGAGGGTGTTGAGGCTGCTCGCCGCGCTGCGCGGCGGGCCGGGCGCGGTCCCCGGGACGGAACGATGCTTCACACCCGGGACGTTGCGGCTGCTCCTGGCGGACCGGTCCGTCTGAGCCGGTCCCCGAGGGGCCGGGCACTCAGCCCCAGGGCATGTCGTCGTCGGAGGCCGTGGTCGGCCCCGTCGGTTCGACGATGCCCCAGGGCATGTCGTCGGCGCTCGAGACCGTCGTGGAGTGCGCGGTGAAGCCCAGTCCGGCGCCGGCTCCCGTGATCAGCCCCGCCAGTACGAACAGACCGGCCATCGTCGCCCGCTTCGCCGTCCGAGTGCTGCGCATAGCGATTCCCCCCTCATCGGTGGACCGTCATTGCCGCTTGCTGCGGTACGAACGGACAGTAGGGACGCCTCCTTTCGATCCCTTGTCCCACCGATTTCACGCGTCGGGACCCCCGTGAAACCGACACGATATCGAGAAAATAACGCACCCCTCTAGCGTCGTCCCCGAGATTCTTCGCGTGAATCACGAACGGGGCTGCCCATGGAATTCCGAGTGCTCGGGCCCGTCGAGGTCCGCCGGTACGGGAGCAGAGTGCCGCTCTCCGGCACCAAGCTGCACACCGTGCTGGCAGCGCTGCTGATGGCCCGCGAGGAGGTCGTCTCCGACGACCGGCTGAGCCGTCTGCTCTGGGGCTGGACACCGCCCGCCACCGCGAGCGCCCAGCTGTACACCTATGTGTCGCGGCTGCGGAAAATCCTGGGCGACGACATACTCATCGACCGCAGGCCACCCGGATATGCCATGGCCATAGGCAATTCCTCACTCGATCTGATCGAATTCGAGGAACTCGACCGGGAGGGCCGGGAAGCCCTTTCCGAACAAGACCACGAAAAGGCGGGGGATCTTCTCCGGGGTGCCCTCGCGCGGTGGAACGGCCCTCCCCTGGCGAACACCACGGACCATCTCGCGGCCGCCGAGGCCCCCTGCCTCACGGAGGCGCGGGCCGTCACCCTGGAGCACCGGATCGCCGCCGACCTCGCACTCGGCCGCCACGAGGAGATCACCGTCGAACTCACCGGTCTCGTGGCGGAGTTCCCCCTGCGGGAGCGCTTCCGCTGCCAGCTGATGACCGCGCTGTGCCGCTGCGGACGGCAGGCCGACGCGATCCACCTCTACCACCACGGCCGCGCGGTGCTGGCCGAGGAACTGGGCGTCGACCCGGGTGAGGAACTGCAGGCCACCTACCGGGCACTGCTCGACGGCTCCCTGGTGCGGCACCCGCGTCGGACCGGCGCCCCGGCGGCTTCGGAGGCCGGCGACCGCCGCCAGGGCGACCAGGAGGCCCACGGCGTGCCGGCCACCCTGCCACCGGACACGGCGGACTTCACGGGTCGCGAGCGCGAACTGGAACTGCTGTCCCGGGCCCTCACCCCGGACACGTCCGCGGCGGACCGGCCCCGCAGGGTGCTGGTGACGGGGATGGCCGGGGTCGGCAAGACCGCGCTCGCCGTGCACGCGGCGCACCGCTGCAAGCGGCACTTCCCCGACGGACAGCTGTACGCCGACCTGCGTGCTCCTGACGGCACCGCGCGGCCGGCCGGCGGGGTGCTGTTGCAGCTGCTGCGGGCTCTGGGGCTCGCCGTCGGCTCGGTCGTGGCCGACGACACCGACGAACTCGTCCGTCTCTACCGGGAACGCACCGGCGGCCGGCAGTTGCTCGTCCTGCTGGACAACGCCGCGAGCGCGGCGCAGCTCGGACCGCTGCTCCCCAACACCCCGGAACCGGCGGTCCTCGTCACGGGACGCACCGCGCTGCCCACCGTGACCGGGGCCCACACCGTGGCCCTCGATCCGCTGGAGGACGGACCGGCGCTCCAGGTGCTGGCCGCGGCGGCCGGAGCCGAGAGGATCGCCGCCGCCCCCGGTGCGGCGGCGGTCATCGTGGAGCACTGCGCGGGACTGCCGCTGGCGCTGCGCATCGCGGGCATGCGGATTGCGGCCCGGCCGCACTACGCGCCGGACCGGTTCGCCCGGCGGCTGGCGGACCCCGGCACCCGGCTGCGGGAGCTCCACTCGGGCGACCTGGACGTGCAGGGCGCGCTGCTCGCCTCGTGGCGGGCGCTGCGGCCGGATGCCCGCCGGGCGTTCCCGGACCTCGGCGGTCTGGGCCCGGAGCCGTTCCCCGCGGTGCGGGCCGCCGGGTTGCTGGGGCTGCCCGAGGGTGAGGCCGAGCTGCTGCTGGAGGCCATGGCGGACGAGGCGCTGCTGGAGGTGAGCGGCGCCGACGAGTGGGGCCGGCCCTGCTACGTGTTCCACCCGCTGGTGCGGCTCTTCGCCCTCTCCCTTCCGGACGACCGGGCGCAGGGCACGCCGGCCGGACGGTTCGGTGGGGGCGTAACCGGTGGCTAACCGGCGCGGCCTACCCTCGCCCCGCCCGGCGGAGCGGCGACGCCCCGGCAGCCCCGGCCCGATGAATTCCCTTCAGAGCGAGTGGAGTTGGACCATGACCGAGCTCTTGCACGGCCCCGCCGACAGCGCCGTCCCCTTCCCCATGACCGAGACGCAGCAGGCGCTGATGATCGGGCGGGGAGAGGGCGTCGAACTGGGCAGCATCGGCTGCTACGGGTACTTCGAGTGGGAGCGCGAGGACCTGGATCCGCAGCGGTTCGCCGCCGCCTGGCGCCGGGTCGTCGCCCGTCACGACATGCTGCGTGCCGTCGGCCGCTCCGACGGCACACAGCACGTGCTCGCGGAGCCCCCGCCGTACGACACACCGGTGCTGGACCTGCGGGGGCTCGCCGCCGACGACGCCGAGAAGCGGCTCGCCGAACTGCGCGAGGAGATGAGCCACCGGGTGTTCCCGGTGGGCGGCTGGCCGCTGTTCGACCTGAGGATGGTGCTGCTGCCGGGCGGGGGGAGCCGGGGCCGGGTCCATCTGGGCATCGATCTGCAGGTGCTCGACGCCTCCAGTGCCTTCCAGGTGCTCTTCCCGGACCTGATCGACCTGTACGAGGACCCCGGGGCCGAACTGCCCGAGCCCGGCCTCACGTTCGCCGACTACGCGCGCTGGCGTGCCGACGTCATGCCCGGCACGGAGGCGTTCCGCGCGGCCCGTGACTACTGGCTGGAGCGGGTTCCCCAGCTCCCGCCGGCGCCTTCGCTGCCGAAGGGCGGGGGCGGTGCGGCCGGGGTCCGCTTCGAACGGCACGAGCACCGGCTGTCGCCCGCGGACTGGGAACGCCTCAGGAACGTGGCTCGCGAGGCGGAGGTCTCCCCGTCGGTGCTGCTCACCGCCGCGTTCGCCGAGGTGGTCCGCTGCTGGGCGGAGGAGACCGACTTCACCCTCAACTACCCCGTCTTCGAGCGTCCCCGGGTGCACGAGGACATCGGTTCGGTGCTGGGGGACTTCACCAACGCCGTGCTCCTCGCCGCGGACGGTTCGGGCGCGACCTTCCTCGACCGGGCCAGGGCCCTGCGCGACCAGCTCGGCCGGGACATGGAGCACGGTTCGTTCAACGGCGTCCGGGTGCTGCGCGAACTGACCCGGCTGCACGGTGCCGGCGCGCAGGCCGGAATGCCGGTGGTCGTCACCAGCCTGCTGGACTACCCGGCCCGCCGCCCGGTCACCGACCTGGGGCACGAGGTCTATTCGATCTCGCAGACCCCGCAGGTGTCCCTCGACGTCCAGTTGCGCGAACTCGGCGGGGAGCTGCGGATCATCTGGGACTACGTCGACGGCGCCTTCGCGCCCGGATTCACCGCGGCCGCGTTCGGGGCGTACGTCTCCCTCGTCCGGCGCCTCGTGGAGGAACCGGAGAGCCTGCGCAGCCGGCGCTTCGACCTGATCCCTCCCGCCGAACGCGAGCTGCGCCGCCGGGTCAACGACACGGCGGGCCAGATCCCGTACACCACCCTGCACGAGCTGTTCGCCGAGCAGGCCGCCCGCACTCCGGACGCCGAGGCGGTCGTGGACGCCGGGCGGCGGCTCACCTACGCGGAACTCGCCTCCTACGCCTGGCGGATCGGCCGCAGGCTGCGCCTGCACGGCGCGAAGCCGGGCGAGCTGATCGCCGTCGTGATGGAGAAGGGCTGGGAGCAGTACGCCGCGGTGTACGGGATCCTGGCGTCCGGTGCGGCCTATCTGCCGCTCGACGCCTCCCTGCCTCCCGAGCGCCTGCGCAGGCTCCTGGCCCACGCCGGAGTGGACAAGGTGCTCACCCAGTCCCGGCTGGAGTCCCGCATCGGCTGGCCGCCCAACGCCCACCGCTACCGCGTGGACGAGGACTTCGAGGTCGGCGACGCCGGCCCGCCGGAGGTCGCGCAGACCCCGGCCGACATGGCGTACACCATCTTCACCTCCGGTTCGACGGGTGAGCCCAAGGGCGTCATGGTCGACCACATCGGTGTCGTCAACCTCATCCGCGACGTGGCCCGGCGGTTCGGGGTGGACGGGGCGGACCGGCTGCTGGCCGTCTCCGGGCTGCACTTCGACGCATCGATCTACGACGTGTTCGGCGTGCTGACGCAAGGAGGCACCGTCGTCGTGCCGCCGCCGTTCGAGCACGCCGAACCGGACGTGTGGGCCGACCTGGTGTCCGCGGAGCGCGTCACGCTGTGGAACTCCGTGCCGGTGCTGATGGAACTGCTCGTCGGCGAGGCGGAGGTCCGCGAACGGCGCGGCGGCGGACGGCCGCTGGAGTCACTGCGTCTCTCGGTGCTCTCCGGCGACTGGATCCCGCTGACCCTGCCGGACCGGTTGCGCGCCCAGAGCCCCCGTATCCAGGTGGTGGGCTCGGGCGGCCCGACGGAGACGATCTGCTGGTCGCTGTTCCAGCCGATCGGCGAGGTCGACCCGGCCTGGTCCAGCATCCCCTACGGCAAGCCCATCACCAACCAGCGGTACTACATCGTGGACGGCTCCGCCCACGAGCGCCCGCTGGGCGTGGTGGGCGAGATGGCCGTGGCCAGCGACGTCGGGCTGGCGCTCGGCTACCTGAAGAACGAGGAGCTGACCCGCAGCCGCTTCGTGGCGCTGCCGGAGACCGGCGAGCGGGCCTATCTGACGGGGGATCTGGGGCGCTACCTCCCGGACGGAGGCATCGAGATCCTGGGCCGGGACGACTTCCAGGTGAAGGTCCAGGGCCACCGGATCGAACTCGGCGAGATCGAGGCCGCGCTGCGGCAGGACGAGCGGGTCGCGGCGGCCGTGGTGGTCGCGCCCGCCAGCGCCCACGGCGTCCGGCGGCTGCACGCCTACGTCGTCGCCGGGCGGGCGGGCACGGGGGAGCAGATCCTCGCCCGGCTCTCGGAGCAACTGCCCGCGTACATGGTCCCCTCCGCGCTGACCGTGCTGGAGGAGCTGCCGCTCACCCGCAACGGCAAGGTGGACCGCTTGCTGCTCGCCTCCACCGCCGGCAGCCGCCAGGCCGCCGACGACTCGGCGGCGGCCGACGCGGCCGCGGAGCCGGGCGACGCGCTGGAGCTGGTGCTGTGCGCGGCCGTCGCCGACATCCTCGGCCTCGACCGGGTCGGCCCCGGCGACAACTTCTTCAAGCTGGGCGGCGATTCGCTGAGCGGAACCCGGCTGGCCGGCCTCCTCCAGGACCTGCTGGGGGTGCCCGTGCCCGTCAGGACGGTGTTCCGTACCCCGGTGCTGGCGACGCTGGCCGCGCGGATCGCCGCCGACGAGAAGCACGGCGCTGAGGCGCTGGCCGCAGCGGAGGCCCTCGGTGCGCTGCCGGACGAGGACGGCGCGGATCTCCCCGCCGGGACGCCGGACCTGCCCGGGGCCGCGGCCCGCGTCTGACCGACGACCACAGGAACTCCACGAGGGGACAGTCATGACCTTCACCCTGCCCGCGCCGCTGGGCGCGCCGGCCGCATACGGTGCTCCGACGGCCGCGGGTCCGCGGCCGGAAACGCCCGACATGATCACCTTCGCCGGGCACGCGGCCACCCGGCTGCGCCGCGCCGACGCCGTCCTGTACGAGTTGCTGAACCGCGAGGCGGACCGCCAGAACAGCACGCTGACGATGGTCGCCGCGTCGAGCGTCGCCGACCCGTCCGTGCTGGCCTGCGGTGGAAGCGCGCTCGGGAATCTCACCGCCGAGGGCTATCCGGGCGGGCGCTACCACGCCGGCTGCTCGGTCGCGGACGAGATCGAGCGGCTGGCGATCGAGCGGGCCCGTGCGGCGTTCTCGGCCCAGGACGCCATCGTCCAGCCGCACTCGGGGTCGTCGGCGAACCTGGCGGTGCTCACCGCCCTGCTGGCACCCGGCGACACCCTGCTGGGCCTGGACCTCGACTGCGGGGGGCATCTCACACACGGTTCACCCGCCTCGGTCAGCGGCCGCTACTACAACGCCGTGGGGTACCGGCTCACGCCCGAGGGGCTGCTGGACTACGACCGGATCCGCGATCTGGCCCTCACCCACCGGCCCAAGCTGATCGTCTGCGGGGCGAGCGCCTACCCTCGCAGCATCGACTTCGCCCGCTTCCGGGAGATCGCCGACGAGACGAACGCCTATCTGCTCGCCGACATCTCCCATATCGCGGGCCTCGTAGCGGCGGGACTGCACCCGAGCCCCGTCGACCACGCCCACATCACCACCACGAGCACCTACAAGCAGCTGTACGGCCCTCGGGGCGGACTGATCCTGCTCGGCCGTGACGCCGGCAAGTCCGGGCCCGAGCGCGGGACGCTCGCCTCGACCATGCGCCGCGCCGTGTTCCCGTTCACCCAGGGCACTCCGGACCTGGCGTCGATCGCGGCCAAGGCCCGGGCCCTGGACTTCGTGGCGGGGCCCGAGTTCGCCGAGCTGGCCAAGCGGCTGGCGGACGGGGCCCAGGCGATCGCCGAGCGGCTGTCCGAACGCGGCCTGCGCCTGGTCACCGGCGGCACAGACACCCACATGGTGCTCATCGACCTGCGCCCGTCCGGTCTGACCGGGGACGTCGCCGAGGAGGCCCTGGAATCCTGCGGCATCGTCGTCAACCGCAATCGCGTCCCGGGCGACACCACGCCCGTGCGGACCACCGCCGGACTGCGGCTGGGCAGCAACACCCTGGCGGCTCGTGGCATGGACCGCAACGCGGCGGGCGAGTGCGCGGACCTGGTCGCGGACGTCCTCGACGCGCTGCGGGCCGGCTCCGGGGTGCTCCCGGCCGAGGTGCGCGCGGCGGCGCGGGCACGCGTCGACGCCTTGTGCGCCCGCCACCCGCTCCCGGGGTACGGGTCGTGACGTTCAGCGGCTTCCCACCCTCGGCACCGCGCCTGTACGAGGCACTCGCCGCCGACAACTCCAAGGAGTCGTGGCGGGCACGTCATCGCGCGGTGTACGAGAGTGACGTCCGGGCGCCCATGGAGGAGCTGGCCGGCGAACTGTCGGCGCGCTTCGCCGAGCACACGGGCGGGGTCCGTCTGCTCGGCCCGGTCAGGGACACCCGGATGTCCCACGACAAGTCCCCGTACAAGACGTACCAGGGCGCGTACCTGGACGTGCTGCCCGCGCTGGGCTTCTGGCTGCATCTGGACCGGGAGGGGCTGTACGCCTCCGGGCGCTGGTACCCGTACGGGGGCGCCGAGGTCGCCCGTTACCGCGCAGCCGTCCAGGAGGAGGCGGACGGCGCGGAACTTGCCGCGATCACCGACCGGCTGACCGGCCTGGGGTTCACGATCGGCGGGGACCGGCTCGCGACCCGGCCGCGTGGCGTGCCGGCCGACCACCCCCGCCTGGAGCTGCTGCGGCACCGCAGGATCGACGCCGGACGGCGGCTCGGACCGGGCCCCGCGCTCGGTTCGGCCGCCGCCGGCGCCTTCGTCCGGGAGACCTGGGAGCTGGTGCGGCCGCTGCTGGACTGGGCCGCGGACCGCGGGCTGACACCGCGACCACGAGGCGGGCAAGGAGCTGACACACCGTCATGAACATGGAGACCGTCGATCTGCGCAGCGACACCGTGACCCGTCCGACGCCCGCGATGCGCCGTGCGATGGCCGTCGCCGAGGTCGGCGACGACCTGTTCGGGGAGGACCCCACCGTCCGGGCGCTGGAGGACCGTCTGGCCGGCCTGTTCGGCTTCGGCGGCGCCCTGTTCGTCCCTTCGGGTGTGATGGCCAATCAGATCGCGCTGCGGCTGCTCACCGCGCCGGGACAGGAGATCGTCTGCGACTCCGAGGCCCACATCCTGGCCCACGAGGAGGGCTCGCCCGCCCGGTACGGCGGGATCCAGACCCGCACCGTCCCCGGCGAGCGCGGACTGCTCGGAGCCGTGGAGCTGGAGACCGTCCTGCGTCCGGGCAACGCCTACACCGTCGGCACCCGCGCGGTGGCGCTCGAGCAGACGCACACCCGCGCGGGCGGCACCGTGTACCCCGTGGAGACGCTGCGCGCGATCCGGCGGCTGACCGCGGGCGCCGGGGTCTCGGTGCACATCGACGGCGCCCGGATCTGGAACGCGCACACCGCGACCGGAACGCCGCTCGCGGAGTACGGGGCCCCGGTCGCCGACACCCTGTCGGTGTGCCTGTCGAAGGGGCTCGGCGCCCCGGTCGGCTCCGTCCTGCTCACGGCCGCCGAACACCTTCCCAGGGCGCGGTCGTTGCGGCACGGTCTGGGAGGAGGCATGCGGCAGTCGGGGATCCTGGCGGCCGCGGGCCTGCACGCGCTCGACCACCACCTGGAGCGCATGGCCGAGGACCACACCCACGCGGCCCTGCTCGCGACGGAGCTGCGGGACGCCGGATGCGCGGTGCGCCCGCAGGAGACCAATGTCGTCCTCGTCGACACACCGGACGCCGAGGAGGTCGTGGCCGGGGCGGCCCGGGAGGGGGTCCTGGTGACCGCGCCCGGTCCACGGACGGTCCGGCTCGTCACGCATCTGGGTGTCGGACGACAGGCGTGCCGTCGTGCCGCGGGGGTCCTGGCGTCCCTCATGGGCGAGGGTCGCCGGACGGGGGGCGTGCCCGCGGCCGCGGGACACGCACAGCAATGGAAAGAGAGCGAAGTAGCCTGATGAATTTGGAAGTTCTGCCGGCGACCGCCGAACGATGGGACGACGCGCGAGCGGTCCTGCAGCCGCGCAAGAGCGCGCACACCTGCTGGTGCATGGCCTGGCGGCTGACCACCGGCGACTACGGGCGGATGACCGCCGACGAGCGGGGCGCGCACCTGCGCTCCCTCGTCGAGGCGGGGAGCCCGGCGCCCGGAGTGCTCGGCTATCTCGACGGGGAGGTGGCGGGCTGGTGCAACGTGGCGCCGCGCAAACACCTGGACCGGCTCACCTCGTCGAAGACCATCACGCCCGTCGACGACCTGCCGGTGTGGTCCGTGACGTGCTTCGTCGTGCGCAAGGAGTTCCGCGGCAAGGGCGTCGCGTCCGGCCTGCTGGAGGGTGCGGTGGAACACGCCCGGGCCAACGGCGCCCCCGCGGTGGAGGGTTACCCCGTGGACCCGGAGGGCGGCCGGGTGAACGCGACACTCGCCTACGTCGGCACGATGGAGATGTTCGAGCGGGCGGGCTTCCGCCGGGTCCGCAGGACCGAGGCCAAGAGCGACAAGCGCTATCGCTGGGTGATGCGCCGCGAGCTGGACTGAGCGTCTCGTGGCTCCGGGGCCCGACGTGCCGGCGGGCCCCGGAGCCACGGGCGCGGCCGGCGCGGACGGCCCGGAGCCAGGGGCGCCCGCCCCGGCGGGAGCCCCTGCCCGTGTCCCTCCTCAGGCGGTGTGCGCGGCGATGTCCCACAGCTGGGCGGGGCGGCCGCAACGCAGTGCCTCCCAGGCGGCCCGCCGGTAGCACCCGGCCACCAGCCCGTCCCTGACCAGACCGGACGCCCCGTGCAGATGGACCGCGTCACGGGTGACGTCCAGCGCGGTCTCCGCGGTCAGGGCGATCAGTCCTGCCGCGTCGCCGGGGCCGAGCCGGTTCTCGTCCAGGTCCTTGGCGGCGTCGCCGACCGCCCAGCGCACCGCGTCGAGACGGGCCAGCAGACCGGCGACCCTCAGCCTCGGCCCCTGGTGCTTCACCAGTGCCTGGCCGAACTGCCGGCGGCTCCTGATCCGGGAGACGACGGCCGTCAGCGCGGCCGCGGTGATCCCGGCCAGCAGGGACGCCTGGTGGACTGCGGCGCGCAGACCCGCCCGGGCCAGCGCCTGCTCGGCCGCGACCCCCCGCAGGACGACGGATCCCACCGGTATCCGGGCTCCGTCGAGTACGGCGCCGGAGACCGCGCCACCGCCGTGGTCGCGCAGCGCGCGCAGCTCGACCCCTGGGGCCGACGGGTCGACGAGGGCGACGCACGGCCCGTCGGGCCCGGAGGCCAGGACGAGCAGCGAGCCCGGCTCCACACCCGCGGCGAAGGGCCCTGCGGAGCCGCTCAGCACGACACCGCCGTCGTCACCGTCGGGCTTCCAGGTGATGCCGGGCGGAACGCAACCGCGCGGGTCGGGCAGCCGGCCCGGCACGGCGACGGGGTGCGATCCGTCCCGTACCCGGTCGAGCAGGCCGTCGAGGCCCTCCGGGACGAGCGGACCGAGCCCGGACAGCAGGTCCAGCGCGAGGAAGGTGTCGGTGAGCGGCACGGGCTGCATCGCGCTGCCGCCCTCCTCGCAGACCATGGCGACGACGGCCTGGCCGAGATCGAGGCCGTCCATCCCGATGGGCAGGGCGAACTCCCAGGCCCCCACGCCCGTCAGGGCCTCCCACGCGCTGGTGGGCGTGGCGGCGTCGATCTCCAGGCCCTGCCGGACGGTGAGCCGGAGCTGCCGGAAGAGGGAGTCCTCGTCCTCGCGCTCCCGCCACCGCTCCGCGGGCGGGCTGCCGTCCGCCGTCCTCTGTGCTGAGCTTGTCAAGGCCGTACCTCCGCCCCTGAGTCGAGACGCAGCCGGGCCAGCGTCTCGAGCATCATCTCGGCGGTGCCGCCCGATATCCGCATCCCGGGGGCTTCCCGCAGCGCCGAGTCCAGTGGATGTGCCACCCCGTCGGTGCCGGGGTCGTCGAGGGTCATGCTGTGGTCGCCGTCCAGTTCGGCGGCCCACCAGGCGATTTCCGCGGCGAGTTCGGTGGTGTACCACTTGGCCGCCGCCGCCTCGTCCTCGTTGAGCTCGCCGCGGTCCAGCCGGGTCAGTACGCGCCGTACGAGCGTGCCCGCGGCCAGGAGGCGTGCGTTGAGCTTGGCGAGGCCGATCTGGTCGTGCTGGCCGGACTGCAGCCGGTCGGTGTGGGCTTCGAGCCGTTCCACGGCGGCGCGGTACCAGCGCAGGGCCTTGACGTAGTAGTCGAGTCCGGTGCGTTCGAAGGCGAGCGTCTTGACGACGATCGCCCAGCCCTGGCCCGGCTCGCCGACCACGTCCTCGGCCGTGACGGCCACCCCGTCCAGGGTGACCTCGTGGAAGGCGTCGTCCCCGATGCCGGGGACGGCGGTGATCGTCACGCCGTGCTGGGACAGGGGCACCAGGAACAGGGTGAAGGCGTCGTTCTCGGCACGCGCGAGGCACAGGCCGTAGTCGGCGAGCCCGGCGAACAGCGAGTGGACCTTCGTGCCGTAGAGCTTGTACCCACCGTTGCCGTCGGAGACGGCGCGGGTGGACAGGATGTTCAGGTCGGAGCCGGCCTGGGGTTCGCTGAAGAGCACGCAGCCGAAGGCGGTTCCGGCGGCGAAGCCCGGCAGATGACGGGCCTTCATGGCGGCGCTCGCGACGTTGAGGAGGGTGGACCCGACGATCTGCACGGTCAGGGTGTGCAGCAGGTCGGGCACGTCGTGCATCGCCAGTTCCTCGACGAGCACGGCGGCGGCGACCTGGCTGACTCCGCGGCCGCCGTACTCCGCGGGCCACTGCGGGGCGAGCAGTCCCGCGTCGCCGAGGGCCCGGTGCACGGGACGGGGATCCCTGCTGCGTCGGGCGGCGGCGACGGGTGCGGACACCAGGACGTCATGGATCTCCTCGCGGAGTGCTCGCATGGGTGTGCGGGGCGCACCCTCACCGGAGCGGACGAGGCCGCAGTCGGCGGGTGCCCGGTAGAACTCGGTGGTGAGCAACGGTTACTCCCAGGGGCTAGGGCACGTCAGAGGGGGGTGCCGGGGGACGCGGCGGCACGGGCGAGGACGTCCTCGACGCCGCCGAGCAGCGCGGTCACGTCCTCGGGACCGGCGGCCCTGCGGTTGAACTCGGCCGTTCCGCCGATCTCGCCCTCACGTTCGACCAGGCCGACGCAGGCCAGCGTGGCGGCGGGATCGGTGCTGTACAGCTCCAGGTGGTGGGCGGGCGGACCGGGGAGCTGGCCCACCTCGACACCGGGCAGGCCGAGGGAGACGGCGGGATAGTTGTGGAGGGCGAACAGGACGCCGTACGGCTGCGTCCCGCCCGTGAAGAGCTCGTCCGCGGGGAGCCGTTGACGGCTCAGCCCTTCGGCGACCGCCGTGCGGGCGCGGTGGAGCACTTCCACGAAGGAGGGGTGGCCGGACAGGTCGATCCGGATCGGGACGACCGTGGTGAACTGCCCGACGGCCCCCTCGAGCGGCCCGGCGAAGCGGCCCGCCGCCGGCGTGCCGACGACGGCCTCGGTGGTCCCGTCGCGCCGGGCCAGGACGACGGCGAGGGCCGCGACGAGCGTCATGAAGGGGGTGGTGCCCTCGGCGGCTCCCAGAGCCAGCCCCGCGGAGAGCGGGCTGCCCGGCGCGCGGTCCAGGCGTACCGGGACATGGCCGCGCTCGAAGCCGCCGGGTGCCCGCGGCGCCGGCTCGGTTCCGGCGAACGCCGCCCGCCCGCCCGCCAGTTCGGCGGCGCCGTCGGGGGAGGCGAGCCAGCGCCGTTGCCAGTCCGCGTGGTCGGGGAACTGCAGCTCCGGCGGGGCGAGGCTTCCGGGGCCCTCGCGGTAGGCGGTGGCCAGGTCGTTCAGGAACACCCCCGACGACCACCCGTCGAAGACGCCCAGGTGCGAGGCGAGGACGAGGACGTGGTCGTCCTCACCGAGTGTCAGCAGCCGGAACGCGCTGGTGCGGCCGCTCTCCAGGGACAGCGGCGTCGCGGCGCTCTCGGCCAGCTGGGCGTGTACGGCGTCCCGCCGCGCCGCGGCCGTGCGGTGCGTCAGGTCCGTGCGGGTCAGCCGCAGGCACGGCTCCTCGTCCACCGTCAGCAGCGGTCCGCCGCCGTCCGCGGACTCGGTGATCCGGCAGCGCAGTGCCTCGTGGCGGGCCAGTACGCCGGTGAGCGCCTCGCGCAGCCGCCCCGTGTCGAGTCGTCCGGTGAGCCGCACGGCGTGCGAACCGGTGCCGCTGCTGCCCGCGGTGCCCAGCCGCTCGCGCCTCAGGAGGCGGGCCTGGAGTGCGGTGGCCGGGACCGGCCCCGTGCCGGAGCGCGGGGCTGGCCGGGCAGGGACGGGGCTCCGGGCCGCGAGCAGCATCCGGGCGAGCTCCCGCTTGGCCTCCGGCAGGGCGGCGAGGACCCGGTCGACCCCGGTGCCGGTGTCCGCTGTCATCGCCCGCCGTCCGGGTTCTGCAGCGAGTCGAGCAGCGCTGCCGCTTCCTCGTCACTCATGTTCTCGATCTGGTCGAACACGGCCAGCAGCCGGTCCTGCTCGCCGGCCGCCTCGGCCCGGGCGGTGCGGACGAGGTCGGCGAGCCCGGCGACGGTCGGGCGGCTGAAGAAGTCGGCCAGCGCGATGTCGATGCCGAAGACGGCGCGGACCCGTGAGACGACGATCGTCGCCTGGAGCGAACTGCCTCCGAGGGCGAAGAAGTCGCCTTCGACGTCGGGGCTCGTCCACTCCAGCAGCGGGGTGAGGATGTCGCGGCAGATCTGCTCCTCGACCGCGTCGCGCGGGGCGGTGCCGCCGGCGGCCTGCTCCACGGGCAGCGGCAGCGCTGCGACGTCGACCTTGCCGTGCGGGGTGAGGGGCAGGTCGTCCAGGACGACGACCACCGGCACCATGTAGCCGGGCAGCCGGGAGGCGGCGTAGGCCCGCAGTCCCTCGGCGTCGGCGACCTCGGAGGCGTACCCGCCGGCCTGTTCGACGGTGACGTACGCGGCGAGGACGGGTTCGCCCCCGGCGCCTGGCCGGGCGACCGCGACGGCCTGCTGCACGGAGGGGTGGCCGAGGAGCACGGCCTCGACCTCGCCCGGTTCGATGCGGTGGCCGCGCAGCTTGAGCTGCCGGTCGGTGCGGCCGAGGAACTCCAGGTTCCCGCCGGGGAGCCAGCGCACGAGATCACCGGTGCGGTAGAGCCGTTCGGTCTCGGGACCGTCGGCGTAGGGGTTGGTGACGAACCGTTCCGCCGTCAGTTCGGGCCGCCCCAGGTAGCCGCGGGCGACGCCGGGCCCGGCGACGCACAGTTCGGCAGGTACGCCGGGCGGTACGGGGCGCAGCCTCTCGTCGAGGACGAACGCCTGGTGGCCCGGCATCGGGCGGCCGATCGGCGGATTGCGGTCGTAGCCGCCGGCGCAGTCCATGAGGGTGACGGCGACGGTGGCCTCGGTCGGGCCGTAGCCGTTGACGAACCGCCGCTCCCCCGCCGTCCATTCGGCGACCAGCTTGCCGGGGAACGCCTCACCGCCGACGGAGACCAGCCGCAGGTCCGGCAGGCGGGCCTGGTCGAGCAGGGGCAGCAGGGCGGGCGGCAGTTCGGCGACGGTCACCGCGTCGTCGCGCATCCGGGCCTGGAGCAGGGCCGGGTCCCGGCGCTCGTCGTCGGTGGCGATGACCAGTTCCCCGCCGGACAACAGGGTGGTGAAGACCTCGAAGACGGAGACGTCGAAGGTGAGCGGGGCGAAGTGCAGGACGCGGTCGCCGGTGCCCATCTCGTACGCCCGGGCGATCGTGCGGGAGAAGTGGGTGACCGAGCGGTGCTCGATCATGACGCCCTTCGGGGTTCCGCTGCTGCCCGAGGTGTAGAGCACGTAGGCGAGGTCCGCGGGGCTCGACGTCGGTGCCAGGGACGGCACTTCGCGCACCGGGGCCGTGGTGCCGGCCGTGACGAGCTCCAGCGGGACGGGCAGGTCGGCCCCGTCGTCGACAAGGGCGTGCCGGACGCCGGCGTCGGCCAGCACGGTCCTGGTCCGCTCGGCCGGGGCGGCCGGGTCGACGGGCAGGTAGTGGGCGCCGGCCTTGAGGATGCCGAGCAGGGCCGCGACGGCCGCCGGACCCCGCCCGAGGCAGACGGCGACCGGGTCACCGTGCCGTACTCCCCGGTCGCGCAACCGGTGGGCGATGGCCTCGGACCAGCGGTCCAGGGCGGCGTAGTCCAGCGTCGTGCCGCCGTGGCGGACGGCGACGGCGTCGGGCTGGATGGTGGCGCGCTCGCGGAAGGCGCGGTCGAGGGTGGCGGTCCAGGCCGCCTCGTCGACCGGTCCGCCGCGGGACAGTTCACGGGCGTGCCGGGACGCCGCCGGCTCCTCCACGAGGCTGATCTCGCCGATGGGAAGGTCGGGGTCGGCGGCGACCTGCTCGATGACCCGGCGGAAGGCCGTCAGCAGCGCGGAGGCGGTGCCGTGGCGGTAGAGCGAGGTGTTGTACTCCAGGGACAGCTCCAGCCCCTCGTTCTCGCCGACCAGGAAGCTCATGTCGAACTTGGCTGCTCCGTCGTGCAGTTGCTCGACGGCGAAGTCCACGTCGGCGGACCGTGCGGTGTGCGCGCCCCAGCGGCCGAGCGAGGTGAACTCGATCTGGAACAGGGGGTGCCGCAGCGGGTCCCGGACCGGCCGCACGGCGTCGACGACCTGCTCGAAGGGGAGCTCGCTGTTGGTGAAGGCGTCCATGACGGTGCCCGCCGTGCGCGAGACGAGCTCACGGAAGGTGAGGCCGTCCCCCACCTCCGTGCGCAGGGTGATCATCTGCACGAAGCAGCCGATGACCCGTTCCAGGTCGGGGTGGGGGCGGGAGGCGCTGGCCGTGCCGACGACGACGTCCTCCGTGTGGGTCCAGTGCCGCAGCAGCGCGTTGAAGGCGGCGAGCAGGGTGGTGAAGACGGTGGTGTCGGAGCTCTCGGCCAGCACCCTGAGCCGGTCCAGCAGGTCCTGCTCCAGCCGCAGGCTCAGGCCGCGCCCGTCACCACGGGTCTCGGGGCTGCGCGGATGGTCGGGCATGACCTCGGTGGCCTCGGCGCCGGCGAGCAGTTGACGCCACTTGTCGGCGAGCGCCCTTCGGTGCTCCTCGTTGTCGAGCTTGGCGCGCTGCCAGGCCGCGAAGTCGGCGTACTCGACGGGCGGGGCGGCCGCCTCCGGGCGCCGCCCCTGGGCCGCCTGGGTGTAGCAGGAGGTCAGCTCCTCGGTGAAGATGCGAGTGGAGCCCGGGTCCCAGACGACGTGGTGGACGACCCACAGCAGCACGTGACGCTCGTCCGCGAGCCGCACCAGATGGGCACGCACGGGCGGGGCCTCGGCCAGGTCGAACGGTGCCGACGCGCAGGACGCGGTGAGTTCGGCCAGCTCGCGCTCCGGGTCCTCACTCGCGGCGAGGTCGCTGGTCCGGAAGCCGAGAACGAAGGCGGGCACGGGTTCCTGCCAGGGCACCCCGTCGATCTCGACGAGCCTGCTGTGCAGGACCTGGTGGCCGGCGACGACGGCGTTGACCGCCTCGTGCAGCGCGGCCCGGTCGAGCGGCCCGTCCAGCCGGACGGCGAGGGCTATGTTGTTGCGCGCCTTGCCGGCGCCCAGCCGGTCGACGAACCACATCTGCTCCTGCTGGAAGGAGGCACGGGAACGCGGCCCGTGGTCGGCACGCCTGAGTTCGACGCGGTGGCCGACACCTGCGGTCATCTGGTTGCGCATCCGGCCCAGCAGCCGGGAGCGCTGTCCCTGGGGCAGTCGGCCGAGCCGTTCGGCGAGGTCAGACATGGGTTCCTCCGTTGCGGTGCAGATCGGCCAGCAGCGCGGCGAGCCGGTCGGGCAGATGCTTGGCGAAGTAGTGGCGGCCGCCGGGGATCACGGCGAGCCGCAGGTCACGGGCGTACCGGCGCCACGCCCGGTGGCCCTGCTCATATCCCCGGGTGGCGTCGTCGGCGTCGCCGACGACGCAGGTGAGCGGGGTGGCGAGCGGCCGTTCGTAGCCCTGCGGCGTCCGGGCGAAGAACCGGGCGGCCTCGGTCATGTCGTGGCGGACCATCCGCATCACGGCCGTCAGGTCGCTGTCGTCGAGGACGCCGTCGAAGCCGTCCATGGCGGTGAGGTAGGCGACGAGGTCGTCGTCGCTGGAGGTGCGTTCCATCTCGAGGGCGAAGCCGGGGTCGTCCTCCGGGAGCGCGGCCGCCAGATGGAGCGCCACGGGCCGCAGACCGTCGCGTTCCAGCACCCGCGTGGTCTCCAGGGCGGCGACGACGCCGGCGCAGTGGCCGTAGACCGCGAACGGCCCGGTGACGGTGCGGGCGATCTCCCGGGCGGCGAGTTCGGCGAACTCGGTGACGGGGAGCATGGGGCCCGGGGCGAGCGGGTCGTGGCCGGGCGGCGAGACGGCCAGCAGCTCCATGTGCGGCGGCAGTTCGGCCGCCAGTGGCCGGTAGGCGATGGCGTCACCGCCGCCGTGCGGGAAGCAGACGAGGGTCAGGGCGGCCCTGTCGTTCTCGTCCCCGGAGGACAGCCGGTGCAGCAGTCGGTGCGGTTCCGCCCCGCCGCGGCTGCCGGCCAGTTCGGCGGCGCGGGCGGCGAGGCCCGCCGGGGTCGGGTTGCCGAACAGGTCCACCACGCGCAGCGAGTGGGCCTCGGGCAGGGCCTCGGCGACGGCCCGGACCGCGCGTACGGCGGCGAAGGAATCACCGCCGAGGGCGAAGAAGTCGTCGTCGGCGCCGACATCGGCGAGTCCGAGGACGTCCGCCCAGACGGCCGCGATCCGCCGGGCCGCCGGCGTCACCGGGTCGGGGCCCGCGGCCGCGGTGGCGGATCCGTCCGAGGGAGCCGCGGCGCGTCGCGGTTCGGGCAGGGCCTTGCGGTCGATCTTGCCGTTGGGGCTGAGCGGCAGTCGCTCCAGGACGACGAGTTCGGCGGGCACGCAGTGCGGCGGGAGCACCGTGCCCAGCGCGCTGCGCAGGGCGGCGGTGTCCGGGGCCGCGCCGTCCTCGGGCACGACGTAGCCCACCAGGCGCGCCGAGCCGGCGGTCTGCCGGGCGACGACGACGGCCTCGCGGACGCCGGGCAGCTCTCGCAGGGCGCCCTCCACCTCGCCGGGTTCGATGCGCAGCCCGTTGAGCTTGATGCGGAAGTCGGTGCGGCCGAGCAGCTCGACGGTGCCGTCGGGCAGATAGCGGGCGAGGTCCCCGGTTCGGTAGAGCCGTTCGGTGCGTCCGGGCTCGAGTTCGACCTGGACGAACTTCTCGGCGGTCAGCTCCGGCCGGTTGAGGTACCCGCGGGCCAGCCCGGTCCCGCCCAGATGCAGTTCGCCGGGGACGCCGACCGGCACGAGCCGGTCCTCGGGGTCGAGGATGTAGGTGCGCTGGTTGGCCATCGGCCGGCCGTACGGCAGCTTCGTCCAGCCCGGCTCGACCCGGCCCACCCGGTACTCGACGGAGTGGATGGACGCCTCGGTCGCCCCGCCGAGCGCCGCGAACCGCAGCCCGGGGGCGAAGGCCCGGATCCGGTCGGGCTGGGTGACGGGGATCCAGTCGCCGCCGAGGAAGGCGGCGCGCAGTCCGGGCAGCGCGGGACCGCGGGCGTGTTCCAGCTGGTCGAGGAGCAGCCCGAGCAGCGCGGGCGCGGAGTTCCACACGGTCACGCCGTGGCGCTCGATCAGTTCGGCCCAGTGCGCCGGGTCCTTGGCGGCCGCGGGGTCCGGCAGGACGACGGTGCCGCCGGCCGCGAGCATGCCGAGCGTCTCGTAGACGCTCATGTCGAAGCTCGGTGAGGAGAGGGCGAGGACCGCGTCGCCGGGGCCGATGCCGTAGGAACGATTGAGGTCGAGCAGGTTGTTGACGACCCCGCGGTGCTCCAGGGCGATCCCCTTGGGTGTGCCGGTGGATCCGGAGGTGAAGATGACGTACGCGAGGTGGCGGGAGGTGACGGGGACGGCGGGACGCGTCGCGGGGAACGTCTCCAGCAGCGGCCGGTCGGCGTCCAGCAGGATCCGGTCGGTGCCGGGGCGGAGCGGCAGCCGGCCCACGAGTTCCGCGTCGGAGACGACGATCGGCGGTGCGGCGTCGTCGAGAAGCAGGCCCAGTCGCTCCTGCGGGTACTCGGGGTCGAGCGGGACGTAGGCGGCGCCCGCCTTGAGGACGGCGAGGATCGCAGTGATCAGTCCGGGGCCCCGGCGCAGGCACAGGGCCACGGTCCGGTCGGGGCCCGCGCCCGCCTCGGTCAGCCGGTGGGCGAGCCGGTTCGCGCGCTCCTCCAGCTCCCGGTAGGTGACGGTCCAGCCGCCCAGGCCACCGCAGACGACCGCGGCGGCGTCCGGCCTGCGGTCGGCGTGCTCCTCGAACAGCTGGTGGAGGCAGGCGTCCTGGGGGAAGGGGGCCCTGGTGGCGTTCCAGTCGTCCAGCGCGGCGCGACGCTCGGCATCGGTGAGCAGCGGGAGGTCGCGGAGCTGTGCCTCGGGGCGTTCGACGGCTCCTTCCAGGGTGGTGAGGAAGTTGCCCAGGAGCCGGTCGACGGTCGCGGGGTCGAACAGGTCGGTGGGGTACTCCACGAGTGCGCGGACGGTGCTGCCGGTGTCGTGGACGCTGATCATCAGGTCGTACTTGGTGGCGCGGGAGGCGAAGTCGAGGGGCTCGGTGGCGAGTCCGGCGAGTGCGGGCGCGGTGTCCGGGGTCTCGTCCAGCAGGAACATCACGGAGGTGAGCGGCGGCCGACTGGGATCGCGCGGCAGGCCGGCCGTGTCCACGATCAGGTCGAACGGCAGCTCCTGGTGGGCGTACGCCTGCAGGGTGGTGTGCCGGGTGGCGCGGACGAGTCCGGCGAACGAGAGGTCGCCGGGCGCGGCGATGCGCAGCGGCAGGGTGTTGACGAAGAAGCCGACGAGGTCGCTGAAGGCGGGGTGGTCCCGGCCGGACACGGAGGTGCCGACGACGATGTCGTCCTGGCCGGTCCAGCGGCGCAGGGTGGCGGCGAACCCGGCCAGCAGCGTCATGTAGAGGGTGGCGCCCTCGGACTTGCCGAACTCCCTCAGCCGGTCGATGAGCCGGGGGGGCAGTTCGATGTAGCGGGACGCTCCCGAGTGGCCGAACACGGGCGGCCGGGGCCGGTCGGTGGGCAGGTCCACGGGGCTCGCACCGGCGAGTTCCTCGCGCCAGAAGCCGGTGAGGCGTTCCAGCCGCTCGCCGCTGATGCGGCGGCGCTGCCAGGCCGCGAAGTCCGCGTACTGGAGGGAGAGCGGGGACAGGGGTGGCGCCTGTGCCCCGATCCGGGCGGCGTAGGCGCACTCCAGTTCGGTGGTCAGCAGCCGCATCGACCAGCCGTCGGTGACGATGTGGTGCAGGTTGAGGACGAGGACGTGGTCGTCGGCGGCCATCCGGGCGAGCGAGGCGCGCAGCGGGATGTCCCCCGCGAGGTCGAAGGGGGCGGAGGCGTCGGTGTCGTAGAAGGCGCGGACGGCGGCCTCGTCCGGCAGTTCGGTCACCGGCAGCGGCAGCCGGTGCCCCTCCAGCACCCTGGGCACCGCCTCGGCCGCGCCGGGGACGTCCTCGTGGACGGTGCGCAGGATCTCGTGCCGGTCCACGAGGTCCTGGAGCGCACCGTGGAGGGCGTGGACGTCGAGGGGGCCGCGGATGCGGGTGGCGACCGGCACGTTGTAGGCCGGGCTGCCGGGCTGGAGCTGGTCGACGAACCACAGCCGGCGCTGGGCGAAGGAGAGCACCGGCGGCTCGTCCGGGTCCCGCGGTGCCGGTTCCGGGTCCTCCCGTACGGCGGCGCGTCCCCCGTTGCGGCCCGCGAGGGCCTGGAAGAGTGCCCGGCGGGACTTCGGCAGTGCGGCTATGCGTTCGGCGAGGGACTCGCTCACCTTGTGCCTCCGTGCGTGTGGTCGAGAGGAAGACGGCGCGGGGGTGCGGATGCGCGCCGGCGGTACGTCAGCCGGTGCGGGGTTGCGGTGCGCGGCTGCGGAGCGGGGGCCGGCCCGGGGCCGGCGCCCGCTCCGGTGCGCGGGGAGTCCTGGGGCGTGTTCGAAAGCAGCGTCGTCCGCCCCCGGAGCGGGCCCCCGCCCAGACGGGACTTTCGAACCACGCCCTAGGCGCGGATCTTGGTGTCGTCCCCGGCGGACGCCGTGGGCTCGGTTCCCTGGGCGTCCTGTGCCCCGGGGGCGTCGCCGCCCGGCATCTCCTTGATGGCGGCGACCGGGCCGCCGAGCAGTGTCAGACCGCCGATGGCGGTGATCGCTCCGGCGACCGCCAGGGCACCGGTGAGACCCAGCGCCTCGCCGAGCGCGCCGCCCACCAGGTAGCCGAGGGACAGGGCGCCGTAGACCGCGGAGAGGGCGGTGCCGCTGACGCGGCCCATCTGCTCGTTGGGCGTGACGCCCTGGACCAGGCTGAGGACGTGGATGTCGAACATCGGGGACACGAAGCCGATGACGGCCTGGACCACGATCAGTCCGACGAACCCGGCGACGGCGCCGCCGGTCGGGACCAGGATGTAGCCGGCGCCGAGGACGACGGCCGTCAGGACCAGGGTGCGGCCCAGGGTGAGCGCCTTGGAGACCTGCTCGGACAGCACCGCACCGACGATCACGAAGACGGACATCACGGCGAAGGCCGCACCCACCTGGCCGGGGCTCAGGTCGAGGACCTTGTAGGCGTACACGATCAGCAGCGCGTCGCCCATCGCGGCACCGAGGTTGACCACGACGTTGGCGGTGAACAGGCTGCGCAGGACGGGGGTTCCGAAGAGGGTCTTCAGGCCCTCCTTCATCTCGGCCTTGGCCGATGCCTTCGTCTCCTCGACCCTGGCGCGGGTGTCGCGGTGCCGGATGAGGAGCAGGGCGACCAGCGAGACGAGGAAGGTCAGTGCGTCCGCCGTGATCGCGCGGGCGGCGCCGAGGACCTGGATCAGCGCGCCGCCGGCGCCGGCGCCGACCGCTTCGGCGACGCTTCGGCTGATCTGGAGCTTGGTGTTGCCCTCGACGAGGTTCTCGGTGCCGATCAGCTGCGGCAGCCAGGACTGGTAGGAGACCTCGAAGAAGGCGGTCAGGATGCCGGTTGCGGCGGCCACGACGTAGACGTGCGTCATCGTGACGGAGTCGAGTGCGAAGGCCAGTGGGATGGTGCCCAGTGCCAGGAAGCGGCCGAGGTCTGCCACGATCATGACAGCGCGGCGCGAGACCCGGTCGGCGACGAGCCCGGCGACCGGGGCGAGCAGGAGGAACGGGAGGAAGCGCAGCGCGCCGAGCACGCCGACCTCGAACGCTCCCCCGTCGAGAAAGACGACCGCGAGGGTCGGCAGCGCAAGCAGCGAGATCTTGTCACCGAAGTTGCTGACGGTCTGCCCGAACCACAGGCGGTTGAAATCGGAATGCCGACCGAGTGCCATGTCGACGCCCTTTTCTGATCGGGGACGGAATTGTCGGACGGCACTGAAGGTAGGGACGCGCGGTTAGTGTCCGGTTACGAATCCGGGCGGTTGGAGACCGGGCGTAGAGAGGGTGTGAGAACCGTTGTAGAACCGTGCGAGATCGGCGCCCTCACGGGCGATCCCGGCCTCGATCTCCTCCGTCGCGGCCTCGTCCGCCGCCGCCGGCGACTCTCCGCCGGTGAAGGGCTCGACGACGGGACCGCTGCCGTGCCTGCCCCCCGTCCAGGTGCCCACCGCCCGGCCGTCGACCATCACGGTCGCGCGGATGATCCCTCCTCCCGGCCAGACCCGGCGCTCATGTGCGGCGGGCACCGACAGTTCCCTCCGCCGGTATCCCACAAGGTAGTTGTCGAAGGCCGGCAGCAGCCGCACATCTCCCCGGGGAATCTCCTCCGCGTTTCCCCGAGAGGGTTCTCCGGCGGCCGCCCAGGCCCTCTTGCACACAGTGGCGCGCAGCCCCGACCAGTGCGCGAAATCGGCCGCGTCCGAGGGACCGTGTGCCCGCCGGTAGCGGCGGGCCAGCTCCTCCTCCGCGGCCTCCCCGGAGAAGGGCGGGGGGCCTTCCGAGGGCAGCCAGTCGTCGAGGAGGACGAACGTCGCCTCGCCGTCGCGCTGGGGCCCGTGGCAGATGAGCCCCAGGAGCGCGGCGCGCCGGATGAGGTGGAACGCGGACTGGCCTTTGGACTCGACGCCCAGGGTGGCGAGGCGTTCGGTGAGTTCGGCCCGGCTGAGCGGTCCTTCGCCGTCGACGGCCTTCACGATCAGCCGGGACGCACGGTCGCACAGGTGCTCGTCCAGGCCGAGTTCCCGCAGCCGGCGGGCGCCGAGGGCCAGCTGGACGGGCCCGAGCAGTCCGAGCAGCCAGCGGGCGTCGGCGGCCGGGACGAGTTGCAGCGTCCCACGCATGAACCAGCCCCGGACGGCAGTCCGTTCGCAGTCAGTGGCGCGCCGTACGTCGTCGGCGGTCAGTCCGCCGATGCGGGCGCGCAGGCCGAGAGCGGCGGCGCCGAGGTCCTGCGCCTGGACGGCCACGACCCGCTCCAGGGCGCCGGCGACCGTCTTCTCCCGGGCCAGGCCCCCGATCGCCTGTGCGTGTGCTCTCAGCAGCCGGTCGGCGGTTCGTCGTTCCACGGTTCCCCAGTCTCTCACCGGAATGGTCCTTGCGGCCGCCGAACACCGTCCGCGACCGCATCTGTTTCACGGGCCGCCGCGCAGGCGGCCGCCCTGGTGCCCGCCTCGCGCCGGACCCCGGCCGGACGTGGGGGCCACGCACCGCCGTCGCCCCGCACGCCCGTCAGGCTCCGCGCCGGGAGCCCGAGGGGTTCGGCGGCGCGGAGCCTGACGAGAGCGTGGCGGCGACGGCGACCCGGTGGTGGTCGGCGGCCGACCGCCGGCGGCCGCACGGACCCGCTCACCGCGTTCAGCACCGCCTCCCCCGCCCTTCCAAAGCGACGGAGCGCCCCCCGCGCGCCATAGAC